>NZ_JBFAJR010000033.1:49215-89344 GCF_040655295.1 Streptomyces sp. NPDC050448
TCCGAGGCCCGGCGCGCCCCGCCCCCCGCGCCCGCCCCCCCCCCCCCCCCCGCGGTGTCACGCGTGCGGGACGACCGCGACCGGCGCGGCGGCGTGCTGGAGCACCGCGTGGGTGACCGGTCCGATGTGCGGCCCGACCGGCGTGTGCGGTGTGGCCGTGCCGACAACCAGCAAAGCAGCGCCCTGACTGGCGTCGACCAGGTGCGATGCGGGGCGGCCGATCACGGTCTGCTCGGTCACCTCGACGTCTGGGTACTTCTCACGCCAGGGTCCCAGCAGGCCGGCTGCGCTCTGCTGGGTTCGCTCGGCCGGTTCGCCGTGCGGTGCGAGGCTGGAGGTGAGCCCCAGCTCACCGGGGTCCTCGGCGGCGTCGCCGCCGTGGACGACCCGCAGGCGGGCAGCCCGCCGCGAGGCGGCGTCGAAGGCGAACTCCACAACGGCGTCGTCGGGGCCGCCCAGATCCACACCGACCACCACGTCGCCACGCTCCCCGTCTGCGTCGGCACGGATCAGCACCACCGGCCGGGTAGCCCGGGCGATCACTGCCTGGCTGACCGAACCGAGCAGGAACCCCCTGGTCCTGCCCGGACCATGCGAGCCGAGCACCAGCATGTCGGCGTCCGCCGCTGCGGCGACCAGGGCCGCCGTCGGCTCGCCGGACAGGCGGTCTGCGGCAATGAGGAGTCCTGGATGACGGCGCGTCAAGGCCGCGCGGGCGTCCGACAGCAGCCGTGCAGACCATTCGGGGTCGGGTGGACTCGCGGCGACTCCCGCCATCGACGCGTACGTGGCAGCCGATGATTGCCAGGCGTGCACGAGCCGCAGGGGAACGCCGCGCAGCAGGGACTCGCGGGCTGCCCATTCGGCGGCGGCGAGGCTGTGGTGGCTGCCGTCGAGGCCGACGGTGACGGGACGGGGGGTTGTGGACATGAGAGCTGGCCTCCTTCGTGATGGCTCAACTCTTCTGATCCGCTGCCGGTTACAGGAGGGACCACTGGTCCCTGAAAGGCGTCCAAGTGGCCGCATCTGCCCCGGCGCGAGGTCACCACGTGTCGATACGGCGGCCCGTGACGACGGTGAGTTCGACGCGGATCCAAAGGTCTCGCTCTCCTCCGGTCCACGGCTCGCTGTACGCCCTCTCGGCGAGAGGGCGTACGACGGCGGGGTCGGTCACCGCTTCGGCGCGCCCGCTCTTGCCCGAGTCCCTGCGTGGGCAGGGAGTCCTGCTGGGTCCGGAGCACAATGGCGTCGTCGATGACGGAATGGTTGACGGGGACGACGACGGGTGCGGTGCCGCTCGCAATAGCCAAGTCGGCCCACACCGTGTGTGGAGAGCAGCCGGCGGCACTGCTCCTGGCTCAATTCGGTGAGGCGGGGAGCCTGGGCAGCGCGCCCGATGCCGGGTGGCAGGTCGAGGATTCCGCCGCCGAGCTCCGTCGGAGTGGTCCGCAAGGCTCCGGCCAACGCTTTGATCACTGAACTTCCGCGTGGCGGTATGAACGCCTTGTGGGAAAGGCGCCGGGATCGACCATCGGACCAGCGTTGGTACGACTGAACACGACAAGTTGGGCGCGTTCGCTGGCCGCCGGGACACGGCGTGTCCGCCCCCGAACCTGACGGCGGGAGGCGGCACGACGCGCTGCGTACCACCGTCACCCACTCGCGAGGTCCGGCCGGATCAGCGTGCCCGACGTTCCGTGGACGATCTCGTATGCCGCGTCCAGGGCACCGATCGCGGCCAGGCCTCCGGTGCGCTCGACGAACCGTGCCGCCGCCTCGGCCTTGGGCCCCATGGAGCCGTCGGGGAAGCCGCAGCGGCGCAGCTCATCGGGCGTCGCGTCGAGGATGGGCCGCTGTTCGGGTGTGCCATACCCCTCGTACACGTTGGGTACGTCGGTCAGGATGAGCAGGAAGTCGGCCTTCAGGTCCTCGGCGAGCAGGGCGGCGGTGAGGTCCTTGTCGATGACGGCCTCCACCCCGGTCAGTGCCCCGGTGTCGCGGTCGGCGGTGACGGGGACGCCTCCGCCGCCGGCGCAGACCACGAGCGTGCCGCCGTTGAGGAGGTCGTGGATCGTGTCGGTCTCCACGATGCGTTCGGGAACCGGGGACGGCACGACCCGGCGCCAGCCGCCCGTGTCCTGTGCGATGTGCCAGCCGCGCTCGCGGGCGAGGGACTTCGCCGCGTCCTTGGGGTAGATCTGGCCGACGAACTTCGTGGGCCGGTCGAAGGCCGGGTCGTCGGCCCGCACGATGGTGTGGGTGACGAGGGTGGCGATCCGGTGCCCGGGCAGGACGTCGTGCATCGTGCAGGCCAGCAGAGAGCCGATCATGCCCTGTGTCTGCGCGCCGAGCAGATGCAGCGGGTACGGGGCGCTGAGTGCGGGGTCGGCCGCGCTCTCCACCGCGAGCAGGCCGATCTGCGGGCCATTGCCGTGGGTGACGACGAGCTCGTTCTCGTGGGCGAGGGCGGCCAGGGCGGTGGCGACCCGGTCGATGTTCGCCTGCTGGATGTCCGCGTCGGGGCGTTCGCCGCGGTGCAGCAGGGCATTGCCGCCGAGGGCGACGACGATACGCATGGTTCAGTCCTCCAGGGTGGCGACGAGCACGGCCTTGATGGTGTGCAGCCGGTTCTCCGCCTGGTCGAACACGATCGACGCGGGCGAGGAGAAGACCTCGTCGGTGACTTCGAGGCCGTTCAGGCCGTAGGCCTCCAGCAGCTCCTGGCCGAGCCGGGTGCGGTGGTCGTGCAGGGACGGCAGGCAGTGCATGAACTTCGCGTCCTCGTTGCCGGTGAGGGCGAGCGTCGTGTCGTTGACCTGGTACGGAAGCAGCAGTTCGATCCGCTCGCGCCAGGTCTTGGCGGGCTCGCCCATGGAGACCCAGACGTCGGTGTGCACGAAGTCGGCGCCGCGTACGGCGGCCTCGACATCCTCCGTGAGAGTGATGCGGGCGCCGCTGCGGTCCGCGAGAGCACGGCAGGTCACCACCAGCTCCGGCTCCGGCCACAGCACCTGCGGCGCGGCGATCCGGACGTCCATGCCGAGCAGGGCGCCCATGGCCAGCAGGGAGTTGCCCATGTTGTTGCGGGCGTCCCCCAGGTAGCAGTAGGCGATGTCGGACATCGGCTTGGGGCTGTGCTCACGCATGGTGAGCATGTCGCACAGGCTCTGGGTGGGGTGCGCGGTGTCGGTCAGCCCGTTGTAGACGGGGACGCCGGAGTGGGCGGCGAGGTCGTTGACGATCTGCTGCGCGGAGCCCCGGTACTCGATGGCGTCGAACATGCGTCCCAGCACCCGGGCGGTGTCGGTGATCGATTCCTTGGTGCCAACGTGGGTGTCGCCGGGCCCGAGGTAGGTGGTGTGGGCGCCCTGGTCAGCGGCGGCGACCTCGAAAGCGCAGCGGGTGCGGGTGGAGGTCTTCTCGAAGATCAGGGCGAGGTTCCGGCCGGTGAGCCGGGGCTGTTCGGTGCGTGCGTGCTTGGCCGCCTTCAACTCGGCGGCGAGGTCGAGGAGGTGGTGGATCTCGGCGGCGGTGAAGTCGAGTTCGCTCACGTAGGAACGGCCTCGCAGGTCGACGGTCATGGTGTTGCTCTCCTTGCTGGGTCAGGCGGCCGGGCCGCGTTCGATGGGGCAGCTCATGCAGCGGGGGCCGCCGCGGCCGCGGCCGAGTTCGGCGCCGGCGATGGTGACGATCTCGATACCCTGCTTGCGCAGGTAGGTGTTGGTGGTGACGTTGCGCTCGTAGCCGACGACGACGCCGGGGGCGAGGGCGAGGAAGTTGCTGCCGTCGTCCCACTGCTCGCGCTCGGCGTTGCGGATGTCCTGCGGCGCGGAGAGCATGCGGACCTTGTCCAGGTCGAGGGCCTCGGCGAGGGCGGTGGCCAGGTCGGAGTTCGGGGTGACGTCGAAGCCGGTCTGGCGGCTGTCGCTGGGGCGCAGGCTCCAGGAGCGCAGGGAGTCCGCGAGGCCGGGGTAGATGACGAAGGTGTCCCGGTCGACCATGGTCAGCACCGTGTCCAAGTGCATATAGGCGCGGGCGGCGGGCAGTTGGACCGCGATCACGCGGCTGGCCGCGCCGGTGGCGAACAGCCGGGCGGCCAGGTTCTCCACGGCCTGGGCAGTAGTGCGCTCGCCCATGCCGACCATGACGGCGCCGTTGCCGAGGACGTGGACGTCGCCGCCCTCGAGCGTGCCCACCAGGCCGTCGAGGATCGGCGCGGGCGCCCGGCCGGCGAACATCGGGTGGAAGCGGTAGATGACCTCGGCGTGCAGGCTCTCGCGGCGCCGGGCGGTCTTGGCCATCGGGTTGACCGACAACTGGTCGTACATCCAGCAGGAGTTGTCGCGCGGGAAGAGGTGGTTGGGCAGCGGGGCGAGAGCGAAGTCGTCGGCGTCGAGCGCGTTCCAGACCAGGCTGTGCGGAGTGGCGAGCGGCAGGTCGCTCTTGAGCAGCCCGCCGATGAGGTAGCCGGCGAGGGTCTCCCCGTCCAACTCGGCGCACACTTCGCGCACCGGGTCGACCATGGCCGGCCCGATGGTGGCCGGGGTGACGACCCGGTCCAGCAGCCAGTCGCGGGCCTCCGGGATGTCGATGGTCTGGGCGAGCAGGTCGGCGAAGTAGTGGACGTGTGCGCCGTGGTCGCGCAGGACCTGGGCGAAGGCGTCGTGCTCCTCGCGGGCGCGCTTGGCCCACAGGATGTCGTCGAAGAGCAGGGCGTCGACGTTGCGCGGGGTGAGGCGGGAGAGTTCGAGGCCGGGGCGGTGCAGGATCACCTGGCGCAGACGCCCGACTTCCGAGTCGACGTGGAAGGTGTTCATGGTGGGTGTTCCTCCGGGTGGTCAGTCGTGCGGGCGGAAGTCGTTACGCCTGCGGAGTCCGCCGATACGGTTCGCACGCAGTCCGCGCGAGAGCCGCTGAGCGGGCAGGGGCGTCTCGGGAGCCCGCTCCTGCTGGGCCGGGATCACCGCGGCCTCCGGCGCCGCCGTCTCGCCATGGGCGGCCTGTCCCCGCTTGAGCCAGACGTAGACCGGCACGCCGAGCAGCAATACGAACAGGCCGTAGTAGACGGTCTGGTACCCGCTGCCCTGGATCGACCAGTACGAGAAGACGAGGGCGAGCGCGGCGACGGTGACGTCACGGACCAACCGTGGGCGGCTCAGGGTGTCCCGGTCACCCACCAGGAGCCAGTACAGCTGAGCGGCGGCGGAGAACAGGTACGGGATCACGGCGGTGAGCACGCTCAGCAGGACGATCTTGGTGAAGACGTCCTGGAAGCGTGTGTAGCTGAACACGGTGATCAGCGAGGCCAGCACGGTGGAGGCGACGATGCCGAAGACCGGAACGTCGTTCGCGCCGCGCAGCCTGGCAAAGGAACGGGGGAAGAGTCCGTCGCGGGCTGCGGCGTAGGGCATCTCGCCACACAGCATGGTCCAGCCGTTGAGCGCGCCGATGCCGGAGATGATCGCGGCGGCGGCGACGATGTCACCGGCCCAGGTGCCGCCGAAGATGTTGTTCGCCGCGTCGGTGAACGGCGCGGTCGTGTGACCCATCGTGCCGTGGGAGACGGTACCGAAGACCGCGAGAGTGCCCAGAATGTAGATCACGGCGCAGATGAGCGTGCCGTACACGGTGGCGCGGGGCACGTTCCGCCCGGGCTCACGCACACGGCCGGCGACCACCGAGGCGGCCTCCAGCCCGAGGTAGCTGAACAGCGCGATGGCGGCCGCGGCCGAGATCGCGCCCAGCGCCGATTGCCCGCTGGCGTTGAAGGCCCCGAAGTTGTCAGGGTCGATGAACAGCAGCCCGACCGTGGCCATGAAGACCAGCGGAACGAACTTCAGCACGGTCGTCACCACCTGGAACGCGCCCGTGTTCCGGACGCCGGTGAGGTTGATCGCAGCGGGAATCCAGAGCCCGATCAGCGCGAGCAGCACCGAGACCCCGGTTTTGTGCCCGGTGTTGACGAACACCTCCACGTAGCCGACCCATGCCACCACGATCGCGGCGTTACCAGCCCACGCGGTGATCCAGTAGGACCAGGCGTTGAGGAAACCGGCGAACTCGCCGAAAGCCTCGCGGGCGTAGACGTAGGGCCCGCCGCTCGCGGGAACACGCTTCGACAGCGCCCCGAAGGTCAGGGACAGCGCGAGCGCGCCGAGCGTCACGGCGACGAACGCGACGAGGGAGATCGGGCCGTACGGGGCGAGGGCGGAGGGGAGGGCGAAGACTCCGGTGCCGATGATGCTGCCGATCACGAGCGCGGAGGCGGCGGGAAGGCCGAGCGTCGCTGTGGGCGCCGTCCTCTTTCCGTCTCCTGAGGTTCTGGGCATGGTGGTACTCCTTGCGTAGGTCGCTACACGTGCGGGTCGATCCGTGAACGATCTTTCTGCGCCGGTGCCGGCGCGGTAAGCGGCCACACGTCCCGTGAGCGGCCCGAAGGTCCCTGTGCCGGGGGCCCGCGCAGCCCAACCCGCCCGGTCGGCGGTCAACTGCTGCGGGGCTGGGGCCGTTCGACCCACCGGCCTCGGGCCCGTCCACGTTTCACGGAAACGAGGCCGGTTCGACGATGGGAGGCAGGTACCGCAGCCAGTCCATCCAGACGTGCCGGCAGCGGTACCGCTGCGCCACGTCCTTCTGGCCCGTTCCGGGGTGAGGCCGTTCTTCCCGCAAACCCCGGGCGCCAAGAGGGCGTCCGCGCGCGTCGCGTGTGGCCATGAACACCGCCACCGTGCTGCGCGCGCTGCCCATCGAGCACCGGCAACGGCTCATGCGCCTGGCTCGGGAGGTGTCCTTCGTGCAGGGAAACGCATCTGTTCAACGAGGGTGCCCGGGCGGACCGGTTCTGGATCCTGCGCACCGGCTCGGTCGGTGAGGTGCTCGCCACCGCCTGCGCTCCGCCAGGACCCGGCTGCTGGACCTGTACGCCCCTACGGCGCCGGCAGCGCGGTCTGAGCGGGGCCGAAGCGACGAAGGAGTCTCGCGATGTACGGCACCCCGCACATCGTCAGCGACGCCATGTCCCACACGGTTGCCGCTGTCGGCCGGCGGGCCGCGTTCAAGGAGATCGTGCGGCTGATGCAGGACTGGAAGGTCAGCGCCCTGCCCGTCCTCGAGGGAGAGGGCCGTGTGGTCGGCTTCGTCTCCGAGGCCGACCTGCTACCCAAAGAGGAGTTCCGCGGCAGCGACCCCGACCGGTACACGCAGCAGCGTCGTCTCGGCGACCTGGCGAAGGCCGGCGGTCTCACCGCAGAGGATCTGATGACCTCCCCCGCCCTCACCGTCCGCGCGGACGCGACGCTCGCCCGGGCCGCGCGGACCATGGCGCACGCCAAGGCCAAGCGGCTCCCCTTCGTCGACGAGGTCGGCATACTGCAGGGCATTGTCAGCCGCGCCGACCTGTTGAAAGTGTTCCTACGCGGCGACGAGGAGATCGCGGAGGAGGTCCGCCGTGAATCGTCGCGGCTCTCTTCCCCGCGCTCCAGTCGACCCTGCGGGTGGAGGTACAGGGCGGCGTCGTGAAGCTCGGCGGCCACGCCCACGACACCTCGTTGGTCGCGCTGGCCGCGCGCCTGGTCCGGGCCGTCGAAGGTGTGGTGGACGTGGAATTCGAGCTCACGCGATCCGCTGGTTCGACCGCGTCAACCACCGCCCCCGGCAAGGGCGAGGAGCGCCGGTCTTCGGCATGACCGACGACGCTCTGCAAAGCGTCCAGCGGATCCCGGGCGCTCCGCTAGTCCTCCTCCACGGGAACCCGCCAGGTCAGCGTGGTGCCGCCGCCGTCGGCCGGGCTGGACAACTCCAGCTTGCCGCCCAGTTGCTCGGCCCGCTCGGTCATGTTGCGCAGACCGCTGCGGCGGCCGCCGGACGGGATGCCCACGCCGTTGTCGGACACCGTGAGCCGTACCTCGTGTCCGTCGGTCTCGAGGCCGACGTCGGCGCGGTCGGCGTGCGCGTGCCGGGCGATGTTGGTCAGGGACTCCGAGAGGACGGCCACCACGTGGTCGGCGATCTCCTTCGGCACGTCCGTGTCCAGCAGGCCCTCCATGCGCACGCTCGGGGCGAAGCCCAGGACCGGAGCTGCCTCGCCGACCGCGCGGACCACACGGGCCCGCAGGCCGGCCCCGGCGCTGCCGTCATCACGTGACCGCAGACCGAAGATCGTCGACCTGATGATCTTGATGGTCTCGTCGAGGTCTTCCACCGCTCGCAGCACGCGGTCGGCGGCCTGCGTGTGCTCGATGAAGCGGCCGGCGCTCTGCAGCGTCATTCCGGTGGCGAACAGCCGCTGGATCGCCAGGTCGTGCAAATCCCGGGCGATGCGGTCACGATCCTGGAGCACCGCGATCTGCTCGGCGTCCTTGCGGCGTTCCGCAAGCTCCATGGCGACCGCGGCCTGCGCGGCGAATCCCTGCAACGGCTCGGTCTCCTTCTCGGAGAACACCGTCTGGCCCGCCGCGCGGACCAGCAGCACCACGCCTCGAACGCCGTCACCGGCTCCGATGGGGACAGCCACGGCCGGGCCCATCCCGGTGAAGCGTGGCGCGGTGGCGGAGGCCTCCGGTCCGATCCCCCTCCCGCCACGTCCGTCTCGGGAGATGTCCGGGCTGGTGACCGGTGTAGCGCTGGAGAAGGCCCCTCCGATCAGGTGGTCGTCCGCGGGCACGACGAGCCCGCGGTGCGTCTCCGCCTCGTGTCCGATGGCGAGTTCCACCATGAGCGCGTCGGTGTCGGCCATCGGCACTGCGACCACCGCGAGGGCCGCGGCAGTGATCTCCCTCGCGCGTTCGGCGATCAGCCCGAGCACTTCGCCGCGGTCGCTGCCGGACATGAGGCTGTGGGTGATCTCGGCGTTTGCCCGCAGCCAGCGTTCGCGCAGCCGGGACTCCTCGTACAGGCGGGCGTTGTCGATCGCCACGCCGGCCGCCACGGCCAGCGTCGACAGGACCGACTCGTCGTCCTCGTCGAACTGCGCCCCGCCGCGCTTCTCGGTCAGGTACAGGTTGCCGAAGACCTGATCACGCACGCGGATCGGTACGCCGAGAAACGTGTTCATCGGCGGATGGTGGGCCGGGAAGCCGTACGAAGCCGAGTGCGCGGAGAGTTTGGGAAGCCGCAGCGGCTCGGGGTGCCGGATCAGCTCGCCCAGGATGCCGTGGCCCTCCGGGTAGGGCCCGATCTTGGCGATCTGCTCCTGGCTCACACCGACTGTGAGGAACTCGGACAGTCGCCTGCCGTCCGGGCCGATCACACCCAGGGCCGCGTACTCCGCCTCCACCAGGACCGCCGCGGCCTCCACGATGCTGCGCAGCGCCTGCTCCAGGTCCAGCTCGCGGCCTACCGATAGCACCGCCTCCAGCAGGCTGTGCACCCGGTCCCGGGTGCCACGCGCGGCGTCCAGGCGGGCCTGCAATTCCTCCAGCAGCTCGTCCAGCCGCAACTGCGGCAGCCGCACCCGGGCGCCCTCGGGGGCCCTCACCAGCGATTCTTCCAAGCCCCTCACCCTGCCGACGGCTGATCATCCTCGTCCGGGACACGTTATCGGCCCGCGGGAGACAACAGTATGCGATCAGGGTTACTCGACGGACAGGAAGGCCTGTCGGCCGGTGCGAGGCGGCCGGTGTCTGGGACCTGCTAGAGCTCCTTGTCAGCCCTGGGACTTCAGCGCCCTTCCTGCCTCTGCCGGTCCTGGACCTGGGTGGCGATGACCGCGGCCTGGACGCGGCGCTCCACGCCGAGCTTGGCCAGCAGACGGGAGATGTGGTTCTTCACCGTTTTCTCGGCGAGGTAGAGCCGCTGGCCGATCTGGCGGTTGGTCAGTCCCTCCCCGATCAGAGCGAGGATCTCCCGCTCCCGCTCGGTCAGACCAGGCAGGGCGTCCGGCTCCTCCTCCTTCTGCTGCCCGCCCCGAAGGCGGGCCATCAGCCTGGTGGTGGCGCTCGGATCCAGCAGGGACTGGCCGCGGGCCACGGTGCGTACCGCGGACACCAGGTCCGATCCTTGGATCTGCTTCAGGACGTATCCGGACGCGCCCGCCATGATCGAGTCCAGCAGGGCCTCCTCGTCGTCGAACGAGGTCAGCATCAGGCAGGCCAGCTCCGGCATGCGCGAGCGCAGCTCCCGGCACACGCTCACCCCGTCACCGTCGGGCAGCCGGACGTCCAGGACCGCCACCTGCGGGCGCAGCGCGGGGACGCGCACCAGGACCTGCTCCACGGTGCCGGCTTCGCCGATCACATCGATGTCCGGCTCGTCGTTGAGCAGGTCGCGCACGCCCCGTCGTACCACCTCGTGGTCGTCCAGCAGGAAGACCCGGATCGGGCTGTCCGGGCCGGGCTGCTTGCTGTCCGCCATTACTTGCTCCCTGGTTCGGCGTTCCTGGTCGATGTCCACTCATGACCGTATCGGTCTCCGTACCGGGATCTTTCCCGGATCCGGGCCGAAGGGGCAGGGCCGGTCGGCCCTGTTTCCACAGAGCCTTGCGCGGCCGGACGTAGCCGCGCCGTGCGGGGGCGAACCGGCGGAGCGGGCACATCCACGTGGAGGACCACATCCCCTGCCGGCTCGCGGCAGTCGGACCACACTGCCGAAGAGTGAGTCCGGCGGCTCTGCAAGGAGAAGCCCTTTGGCCCCATTCCCGGGGCCTGACAGCCCTGGGCCCGCGCCGGTCCTCGCAGGAGTCTGAAGCCCTGCCCAACGATCAAAGGAGCGGAGCAGATGACTGCGAAGCACACCGGCACCCCCGTCCCCTCCACCGTCGCCGTGCAGGTGCGGGCGGAAGGCGATGTGGACGGAGAGGCACTCGCCTACATCCGGACCAAGGTCGACACGGCTCTCAACGGGCCCGGAGTCCCGGAGGTCAGCGGCGAGGTGAGGATCGTGAAGGCGGCGGCGCACCACGTTGAGCAGCCTTGGTCTGCCGGGGCCGAGCTCGTCGTGGGGAACACCCTCGTGGTCGTGCACGCGCAGGAAGCGACGGCGCATGAATTGGCCGACCGGCTGCAGGACCGCCTCCGCAGCCAGATCACGCGGGTCCTGCACCGCAAGGAGGCTGCCCGTAGGTCGGCCACGCCCCCGCCGTGGCGTGGTGGCCAGGTCAACAGAGGGCGGGAGTAGAGCCCCCCGGCCCCGCGGTGTGAGGCGGGTCGGCCCTCCCAGGGGTACGTCTGGGCCCTGCACCGCGGCGCAGGGTGACTGCGAGGCTGAAAGGGGCAGCGAGCCGGCCCGTAGGAGCCTCGGGCAGAGGAACTGTCACCCAGCGGGAGCCAGGCTCGCCAGCCTCCCGCTCGCACCGTGAAGGAGGGCAGCGCCATGGAAACGCGCACCGTCGGCGAAGTCATGACCCGCGAGGTCGTCTGTGCAAACCGGCAGACGCCGTTGGGCGACGTGGTGCGGCTGCTGGATCGTCACCGCATCCGCGCGCTGCCGGTCGTGGACCACGACGACAAGGTGGTCGGGGTGGTCTCGGGCGCCGACCTCGCGCATGGCGCTGGGGCTGCCACGACCGCGGGAGAACTGATGGCGACCCCGGCGGTCACCATCCATCCGGAGCAACGTGTGCCTGATGCTGCGCGGCTGATGGAACGCCAGAGTGTCGACCGTCTGCCCGTGGTGGATGAGGAGGACCGCCTCATCGGGATCGCCACCCGCCGCGACCTGCTGCGGGTCTTCCGGCGTACGGACGATGAGATCCGCCGGCAGGTGATGGAGGAGGTCCTGGTCGGCGCGCTGAACCTGCCACCCGGCGCAGTCGCCGTCTCGGTCCGGGACGGCATGGTCACGCTGGAAGGACGCCTCCACCGTCGCAGTGACATCCCCCTGGCCGTTCGGTCGACCTGGCGTGCGGAGGGGGTCGTCGGCGTGGTCAGCAAGCTCGGCTTCGACCTCGACGACACCCGCCCAGCACAGCCTGCCGCGCACTGAATCGCCTTGCACCAGCCACCCGGGCGCACAGGTCTCGCACGGCGATGAATCCAGGGCCGGCCCCTTGCCCGAAGGGCTCACCCAGCCTGTTCGAAGCGGTACCGGTCAGCCCCCCAGAAGGGACCATCGGCATCTGGGAGAGGGGGCGAGACGGGACAAGAGTGAAAGCGCGAGCGGCACCGGTCCCCCGCGGCGCCACTCATGTCCGCCCGCCGCCGGCAACCCTCGGCGGCCCCTCGTCAACGGAAGGCACACCCCATGACCCGTCACGACGCCGGAACCGAGGCAACGGCCACCACCGGCGCGCCGTCCGACATAACCATCGCTGTGGACCAACTGGTCACCAACGGGCTCAAGGCGCTCGCCGACTACGACGCCCTCACCCAGGAGCAGGTCGACCACATCGTCAAGAAGGCCTCGGTCGCCGCCCTCGACCAGCACACCGCGCTCGCCCGCCTCGCGGTGGAGGAGACCGGGCGCGGCGTCTTCGAGGACAAAGCGGCCAAGAACATGTTCGCGTGCGAGCACGTCACGCACAGCATGGGCCCAGTGCGGACGGTCGGCGTCATAGCCCGCGACGACATCGAGGACATGATCGAGGTGGCCGAACCGGTCGGTGTGGTCTGCGCGGTCACGCCCGTCACCAACCCGACGTCCACCACCGTCTTCAAGGCCCTTATGGCGCTGAAGACCCGCAACCCGATCGTGTTCGCCTTCCACCCCTGCGCCCAGCGGTGCAGCGCGGAGGCGGCCCGGATCGTCCGGGACGCGGCCGTCGCCGCCGGCGCGCCGGAGCACTGTGTGCAGTGGATCAAAACCCCGTCCGTCGAAGCGACCGGCATCCTGATGCGCCACCCCGGCATCTCGCTGATCCTCGCCACCGGCGGCAACGCCATGGTCCGGGCCGCCTACTCGGCGGGCAAGCCCGCCCTGGGAGTCGGCGCGGGCAACGTCCCCGCCTACGTACACAACAGCGTCAATCTGCGCCGCGCGGTCAACGACCTGGTGCTGTCCAAGTCCTTCGACAACGGCATGATCTGCGCCTCCGAACAGGCCGTCATCCTGGACGACGACATCTACGACGCGGCACTGACCGAGTTCCGCACCCTGCACGCCCACCTCGCGACCGCCGAGGAGAAGGCGAAGCTGGAAGCGTTCCTGTTCCCGACCGGCCGGGCGAACGCAGGCTGCGAACCCAAGGTCAATGCCGCGGCCGTCGGGCAGAGTGCCGCATGGATCGCCGAACAGGCCGGCTTCAGCGTCCCGGGCGACACCTCGCTGATCCTGGTCGAGTCCGAACGGGTCGGTCCTGACGAGCCGTTGACCCGGGAGAAGCTCTGCCCGGTGCTCGCCGTGCTGCGGGCCGGCTCCGAGCAGCAGGGCTTCGACCTGGCCGCCGACATGGTCGCCTTCCACGGTCAGGGCCACACCGCGGTCATCCACACCGAGGACCCCACGCTGGCGGAAGCGTACGGCCGACGCATGAAGACCGTACGGATCATCGTCAACGCCCCGTCTTCGCAAGGTGCCATTGGCGGCATCTACAACAGCCTGCTGCCGTCACTCACGCTGGGATGCGGCTCATGGGGCCACACCTCGGTGTCCGACAACGTCTCCGTCGCCCAACTCCTGAACGTCAAACGGGTCAGCATGCGCCGCAACAACCTACAGTGGTTCAAGGTTCCGCCGAAGATCTACTTCGAGCCGCAGTCCCTCCGCTATCTCGCGGCCATGCCGGACGTCCACCGCGTCACGATCGTCACCGACGGCACCATGACCCGCCTCGGCTTCGTCGACCGCGTCAGCCGGGTCCTCCAGCGCCGCCACGAGCCCGTCACCGTGCAGATCATCGACAACGTCGAGCCCGAGCCGAGCATCGAATGCGTCCAGCGCGGCGCCCAGCTCATGCGGGACTTCCGCCCGGACACGATCATCGCGCTCGGCGGCGGCTCACCGATGGACGCGGCCAAGGTGATGTGGTTGCTGTACGAGCACCCGGACGTCGACTTCGCCGACATGCGGCAGAAGTTCTCCGACATCCGCAAGCGCGCCTTCCGCTTCCCGGTCCTCGGCGCCCACGCCCGCCTGGTGTGCGTGCCCACCACCTCCGGAACCGGCGCGGAGGTCACCCCCTTCGCTGTCATCTCCGACCCGGCCACCGGCAAGAAGTACCCGCTGGCCGACTACGCCCTCACGCCCAGCGTGGCCATCGTGGACCCGCTGCTCACCGCGGACCTGCCCCCGGCATTGGCCGCCGACAGCGGCTTCGACGCCCTCACCCACGCCATCGAGGCATACGTGTCCGTATACGCCAACGACTTCACCGACGGCCTCGCCCTGCACGCGATCCGTCTGATCTTCGGCAACATCGAGGCAGCCGTGAACGACCGCACGAGCCGCCCCGACGCCCGGGAGAAGATGCACAACGCAGGCACCATCGCGGGCATGGCGTTCGGCAACGCCTTCCTCGGCATCGTCCACGCCATGTCGCACACCCTCGGTGCCACGTTCCACATCGCGCACGGGCATACCAACGCGATCCTGCTGCCGCACGTCATCCGCTACAACGGCACCGTGCCGGCCAAGCTGACGGGCTGGCCCAAGTACGAGAACTACCGGGCTCCCGAACGCTTCCAGGACATCGCCCGCGCCCTCGGCCTGCCGGCCGTCACCCCGCCGGAGGGAGTGGAGTCGCTGGCCCGCGCGGTGGAGCGGCTGCGGGACGCCGTGGGCATCGAGGCGTCGTTCCAGGCCCTCGGCATCGACGAGCGATCCTTCCTCGACGCGCTGCCCCAGCAGGCCCTGAACGCCTACGAGGACCAGTGCGCCCCCGCCAACGCGCGGATGCCCATGCTCGACGACATGCAGGACATCATGCGCACCGCCTACCACGGGGCCGGGCAGGGCCGGCCGGCCGCCGACGAGGGCCGAACGGCCCTGGCATGAGGGGCTCCGGTGCGGTTCCAATGACCTGATCGAGCCTGCCCGTGGGGCCCACTGCACGCAGGTGCCACGGGCAAGCAGCCGCCCACAGCTCGACTCGAAGGGACGACGCACATGCCATAGCAGCACCCGGCCAAGCCACGACGGCCGATCACCACCCGACAGCATCCGCGCGCCGACCGAAGACGCACAACAGTGAACAACGAAACCGTACGGAAGCCCGCAATGACCACCGACCACGCTCAGCCCCTTCCTGCCGGACCGCGCCGGATCGTCGAGATCGACAGTGCCGAAGCCTTGCGGCTGCTGGGCAGCGTGTCCTTCGGAAGGATCGTCTTCACTCGTCACGCGCTGCCGACCATCCGCCCGGTCAACCACATCCTGGACAACGGCGACATCATCATCCGCACGCACGAGAGCGCGGCGCTGACCTCGCGCGCGCGGCAGGCAGACGGCCAGGGCGTGGTCGTCGCCTACGAGGCCGACGACATCGACCCGGACAGGCACCTCGGCTGGAGCGTGATGGTCACCGGCTACGCCCACCTGGTGACCGAGCCCGAGGAGTTGGCCCGCTGTCGTGAGCTGCTCAACCCGTGGGTGAACCAGACCATGGACTACGCGCTCCGCATCCGCCCGGACTTGATCACGGGCCTCCGGCTCACCGCCGCGAACACCTGACTACGGTCGGCAAGCCGCCGCATTCGCATTCAGTGTCGTCGCCCCGCACTTGGGGCACGGCGGGCCACTGGTTCCCGTGTCGGAGCCGGCTGGCCCGGTCATGGGCGGCCGGGAAGCGTATTGCGGGCGTGCGCAGGTGTAGCACCGGTGGAGTTGGGCGGCTTTGAGGGCAGGTGGGCAGTTGCATGCCGTGTGAACTGCCCACGCTGACGCCTTCCCCGAGCAGTCGGTTCAGATTGCCCGCAGACCGTGCTCCCGGAACTGTTCGCGCACTCGTTGCGTCAGCCCTGGATCGGGAACAGGGGTGTCGCGCAGGGCGAAGGGGATACCGAGGGCGTCGTACTTGTGGGCGCCGAGCTTGTGGAACGGCAGGACGTCGACCCGGTCGACGTTGCCCAGCCCGGCGACGAAGCGGGCGAGGCCGTCGATGGCTTCCGGGTCGTCGGTCCAACCGGGCACAAGGACGTAGCGGATCCACGCCGGGACGCCGAGCCGGTCCAGGCGGGTGGCGAAGTTCAGAGTCGGGGAGAGTTCGCCTCCGGTTAGCTTCCGGTAGGCCCGGATGTCGAAGGACTTGATGTCCAGCAGGACCAGGCCTGTGTCGGCGAGCAGTTCGTCGCTCGCGCGGTCGCCGAGGAAGCCGGAGGTGTCGAGAGCCGTGTGCAGACCGAGTTCCTTGCAGCGGCGGAAGATCCCGGCTGTGAACGCGGGCTGCAGCAGGGCCTCGCCGCCGGTGAGTGTCACTCCTCCGCCGGCGGTGGTGATGAAGGGCCGGTACTTCTCGATCTCGGCCATCACCTCGTCGACGGTGGTCGGCCTGCCGTCGCGCATGTGCCAGGTGTCGGGGTTGGCGCAGTACAGGCAGCGCAGGGGGCAGCCGCTGACGAAGAGAACGAACCGGGTCCCGGGACCGTCCACGCCGGTGGACAGGTCCCAGGAGTGCACCCGGCCGGTGAGCTGCCCCGCCGCCGGGAGCGCCCGGCCTGTCACCGGCTTCGCCACGGTGTTCACAGCGCCCCGTGGAAGGTGCGGCTGATCACGTCGAGCTGCTGCTCGCGGGTCAGGCGGACGAAGTTGACGGCGTACCCGGACACCCGGACGGTCAGCTCCGGGTACTTTTCCGGGTGTTCCATGGCATCCTCGAGCGTCGTCCGGTTCAGGACGTTGACGTTCATGTGGAAACCGCCAGAGGCCGTGTACGCGTCCAGGATGCCGACCAGATGGGCCGCACGCTCGGCCGGGTCGTGGCCCAGCCCTTCAGGCGTGATCGTCGTGGTCAGCGAGATGCCGTCCCGGGCCTGCTCGTACGGGATCTTGGCCACGGACAGGGCCGAGGCGGCCACCCCGTGCCGGTCCCGGCCGTTCATCGGGTTGGCGCCGGGCGCGAACGGTGCGCCGGCGCGGCGGCCGTCGGGCGTGTTGCCGGTGTGTTTGCCGTACACCACGTTCGAGGTGATGGTCAGCACCGACTGCGTGTGCTCGGCACCCCGGTAGGTGGAGTGCTTGCGCACCTTCGTCATGAACGACTCGACCAGTTCGGCGGCGAGCACGTCCGCGCGGTCGTCGTTGTTGCCGTACGCGGGGAAGTCGCCCTCGACCTCGTAGTCCACGGCCAGCCCGGTCTCGTCCCGGATCACCTTCACCCGGCCGTACTTGACGGCCGAGAGGCTGTCCGCCGCCACCGAGAGGCCGGCGATGCCGCACGCCATGAAGCGGTGCACGGGGTAGTCGTGCAACGCCATCTCGATGCGCTCGTAGGCGTACTTGTCGTGCATGTAGTGGATGACGTTGAGCGCGTTGACATACGTGGCCGCCAGCCAGTCGAGCATGTGGTGGTACGCCGCCCGCAGCTGCTCGTAGTCCAGGTACTCGCGGGTCAGCGCGGGCGCCTCGGGAGCGACCTGCTCGCCGCTCATCTCGTCCCGGCCGCCGTTGATCGCGTACAGCAGGGCCTTGGCGAGGTTGACCCGGGCGCCGAAGAACTGCATCTGCCGGCCCACCGCCATCGCCGAGACGCAGCAGGCGATCGCGGTGTCGTCGCCGGTGCGGGGACGCATGAGGTCGTCGGACTCGTACTGGATCGCGCTGGTGTCGATGGAGACCTGCGCGCAGAACTGCTTGAAGCCCTCGGGCAGCCGGGGCGACCAGAACACGGTGAGGTTGGGCTCGGGCGCGGGTCCGAGGTTGTACAGGGTCTGCAAGAAGCGGAACGAGGTGCGGGTGACCAGCGGGCGGCCGTCGGCGCCGATGCCGCCGATGGACTCCGTCACCCACGTGGGGTCGCCGGAGAACAGCGCGTCGTATTCGGGGGTGCGCAGGAAGCGTACGATCCGGAGCTTGATGACGAAGTCGTCGACAAGCTCCTGGGCCCGGGTCTCGTCGATGGTCCCCTCGTCCAGATCCCGCTGGAGGTAGACGTCCAGGTAGGTGGAGGTGCGGCCCAGCGACATCGCGGCGCCGTTCTGCTCCTTCACCGCGGCCAGGAAGCCGAGGTAGAGCCACTGCACGGCCTCGTGCGCGGTCGAGGCGGGACGCGAGACGTCGCAGCCGTATGTGGCCGCCATCTTGGTCAGTTCGCCCAACGCGCGTATCTGCTCGGCCAGTTCCTCGCGGTCGCGGATGACATCGGCGCTGGAGGGCTGCGCGTCCAGCAGGGCCAGCTCGGCCCGCTTGGCCTCGATCAGCCGGTCGGTGCCGTACAGCGCGACGCGCCGGTAGTCACCGATGATCCGGCCGCGGCCGTACGCGTCCGGCAGACCGGTGATGATTCCGGCCTTGCGGGCGGCCCGCATCTCGGGAGTGTAGGCGTCGAAGACGCCGTCGTTGTGGGTCTTGCGGTAGGTGCCGAAAACCTCGGTGACGAACGGGTCGGGCGCGTAGCCGTACGCCTTCAGGCCGTTCTCCACCATGCGCAGGCCGCCGTTCGGCATGATCGCCCGCCGCAGCGGGGCGTCGGTCTGCAGGCCGACGACGAGTTCGCGGTCGCGGTCGATGAAGCCCGGCCGGTGGGAAGTGATCGTCGAGGGCGTGGCGGTGTCCACGTCGAGGATGCCCTTGAGCCGCTCCTCGGGGAACAGGGCACTCACCTTGCGCCAGACGGAGAGCGTGCGCTCGGTCGGGCCGGCCAGGAACTCGGGACCGCCTTCGTACGGCGTGTAGTTGGCCTGGATGAAGTCACGCACGTCGACGGATCCGCGCCAGCCTTGTCCGGCGAAACCGCGCCAGGCCTCGGCGGGAGCATCCACATCTGCACGGGTTGCCACGGTCATCACTGCCTCCGCATCCTTCGCGACACCGCTCACGGAGGATCCCGTGCGCGGCTCCACTGTCATGCTTGTCCGTCGCCGCTGCCCACAGCAGGGCCTGCGGGAACCCGTTGCCGGGCTGTCCGGCCCCTCCCGATGGGGCCGATCGGCCCCTGGCGCGGGTGGCGGGGCAGCTGCTCAGAAGGAGAGACGCACGCCGTACATCGTGCGGCCGCCGACGAGCTCACGCCCGGTGACCAGTTCCGGCTCAATGCGCACGAAGACCTCCTTCGGCGAGGGAGCCCAGGAGCGCGGTCCCGTCTGATCCAGTCGGTTCAGCTCCGCCTGGTCGGTCACGACAGCCGCCCGGCCGGTGAGGACGACACTCCAGCCGGAGCGCGAGACTGCATCGACCGCGTCCGCCTCAAAGGCGACGACCGCACCGTCGACCGCGCGGACCAGCTCCGATTCGGCCGAGATGCGCAGCAGCACCGCTCCGTCGCTGTCCAGGCTGAAATTGACAGGCAGGACCGCGGGCAGGGCCTGGCGCGTGTAGACGATACGGCCGACAGGAGCCGTCGCCAGCAGGCCCAGGCACTCCTGACGACCGAGTTCGCGGAAACCATCGTTCGGATACATGAGCCGGCCCGTCTTTCGCGCGGTGGATAGATCTACGCTCCATGCTGCGCGCGGTGGCGGCCACGGGTGAGGGGCCGCCGGTCCCGCCCTTGTCGGCGAGCGGCCCGAGGAACTGTGCCGGCGAAGGGGGGCCGACCGGCCCTTCTGGTGTGCCCATAGGCCCGGCTTTCCTGTGAGCATGGCCGAAACCCTCATTGGCGGCCACCCCGTGGGATGGCCAGTGGGAGTTCTCGCAGGCAGAGGCGGTGGGCGGCAACGATCTTCTCCGCGGCCTGGGCGATGTTCTGCCACAAATGAAAGCGATCTGCCACTTGCGTGGCCTGGGGTGCGCCGGTGGTCGCGCCCTCGGCGTGGCGCCGGCCCGGTCTCGGCAAATCACCTCGATGCCTGGGTACTGGGCCGGCCACGGTGCGATGGTGGCCGCGTCCTGCTGGGGCAGCAGGTCCAGGACCTTGTGGGTCTCGGCGTCGATCACCACAGTTCCATAGACGTGACCTCGGCGTAGCGCAAAGTCGTCAACGCCGACCGCCCTCGGTTCGGTCGCGAGCGGGTCGGGCAGCTCCATCACCCGCCGCAGCAGCGTGCTGCGGCTCGTCGTGATCCCTATGTGGCCGGCGAGTCGAGCCCCGGCCCGGCTCGCCAGGGCAAGCCCGATGGTGCCCATCGCCGAGCGCAGCCGCTCGGTGGCCCGGCCATGGCGCCGGGTCAGCCCCTGTATCTGTTCGGCGAACGTCCGCCGCGGACACGACGGACCGGCGCAGGTGAACCGCCGGATGTGCAAGGACAGCACCACCGGTTGTCCCGCGCTGGGCAGGTCCGCCGGAAACCGCAGGTAAGAACCGTGCACCCGGTCTGATCAGACGCCACATTCCGGACAAGCCGCCCCCGCCGCCGTGCACCGGACCTCGATACGGACCACCCCGGCGCCCGCCCACGCTTCACCGCGCACCCGAAGGCTTCGCCTCCGCCACCGTCCGGCGATCACCACTGCCGCCCATTGCCCCGGAATTGAGCGTCTGAGCGGGCGCACCTGCCCGTTCCCCATTCAGCCCATCGAAGTCGCCGAGTGCGGCCCCTGCGGCCACAGTGGGCTGGGACGGTCCGCGGCATCGTAGAAGAGGCAGCGGAGGGACTGGCGGTACGTGAGGAGTGGCCATGGCACTGGGAGACGGCATTCGCCGGAACATTGCCACCGTCGACCCTGAAGAACGCACCCTGCTGCGCAACTCCTTCTTGAAGATGAATACGCCACGGTGGGACGGTAAACGAGATGACGCCGTTCCCGGGGGTGTGACCTGGTGGTTCAAACAGGACGAGATCCACAAGGTCACCCACGTTCACGGCGGCCCCGAATTCCTGCCCTGGCACCGCGAGATCGTCAACCGCTGCGAAGACCAGCTGCGTGTGATCGACCCGCGGCTGTCCCTGCACTACTGGGACTGGACACAGGACCCCCGGAGCATCCCGAACGCCAACCTCGGCAACGGCCAGACCGGCACCCTGAATCTCTTCACCTCCGACTTCATGGGCTACGGCGGGCAAACCCTCCAGCCCATTGGGCAGCCGTGGCAAGCTGCGGGGTTCTACGACCCGCAGGCGAACCCGTTCCGCTCCGACAACGCCTTCGACCCGAACAACAATCCCGCAGACAAGCCACGGGCGGTCAACAGACAGGTCAACGGCTCGCCCATCACCCCAGCCCGGGACCAGGCTGTGCTGGCCGCCGGGGACTTCGCCCAGATGGCGGTCCTGCTCGAGGACAGCCACAACAAGATGCACGGCTTCGTGAACATGGGCAACCAGCACATCTCCTTCCGCGACCCGTTCGTCTTCCTGCTGCACTCGAACGTGGACCGGCTGTTCGCCTTGTGGCAGCTGCAGCCAGACCACCCCGAACGGCTCCAGCCCGACCACGTCTACGGCAGCCTCGGAGCGGACCCGGAACTCAACGCCAACATCGAACCGTGGTCAACAGGGCACACGCTCAACGAAGTCACCGGCCAGGAAAACCTGATCCGCCCCTGGTGCGACCCCGAGAAACTGGGCATCCCGAAAACCTACAAAGACCCCTCAGTCGTCACGCCATGCCGCTACAACTAGCGACACGAGCACGGGACCGGCCTGACAGCACGCCACCGCCCACACGCCCCAGGAGCCTGCGCCATGAACGTCCCCCGCCGCCCGTCCCACCGTGTGGCCATGGTCGCTGCTGTGGCCACGGCAGTCCTCGTCGTGACCGGCTGCGGCGGCAACAGCAGTAAGAGCGGCGGCTCGCCCAGCACAACGACCACCCAAGCCAGCCCCACTGCGTCCCCATCCGCCTCCGCACCAGCAGGTCAGCACAATCAGGCCGACGTCACCTTCGCCCAGGGCATGATCCCGCACCACCGTCAGGCCATCGTCATGGCCGACATGGCCGAGCAACACGCCTCGTCCAGCGATGTGAAAGCCCTCGCACAAAAAATCAAGAAAGCGCAGACGCCGGAGATCGAGACGATGACGACCTGGCTGAAGTCCTGGGGCGAAGCCGTCCCCCAGGGCATGGGCGGCATGGGACACGGGAACGCGTCCGCGACGCCCGGCATGGACATGGGCATGGGCATGGGCATGATGAGCGACCACGACATGGACCAGCTCAAAGGCGCCACCGGCAACGCCTTCGACACCATGTTCCTGACCATGATGATCAAGCACCACGAAGGTGCGGTAGAGATGGCGAACACGGAGAAGCAGCAGGGCGCCTACGGCCCGGCAAAGGAGATGGCCGGCAACATCGTCACCTCGCAGACCGCCGAGATCACCCAGATGCGCAAGATGCTCGGCACCGCCTCGCCGTCCGCGACGGCCACACCATGACCCCGGTACGGGGCGGCACCGTGGTGCCGCCCCGTAGGTGCGTCAGTTGACGCCCAGGGTCAGCGCGGCGGTGTGGAGCTTCCCGCCGGTCTGGAACTGCAGGAACATCCGCCAGTTACCCGGCTTGGGCAGCATGGCCTGGAACGACAGGTCCGGACCACCATGATCACCGTCGACCTTCGTCTCCGGGTGCAGGTGCGCGAACGCCTGGTCGCCCTCGTGGAAGGCGGTCAGGTGCGCGTAGGTGTCCAGATAGGGCTGGAGATCGGTGACGGGCTTGCCATCCTTGCTGATACTCACCGTCGTGGGGTGCGCCATCCCGGCCATCAGCACGCCCTTGACCGTGACCGTGTAGCCGTCCACCTCTGTGGTGGTGGAGGCTTCCGGCAGCGGAGTCTTCTTGGCCTCGCCGGGGACGGTCACGGTGCGGCTGAGGACGAAGTCCTGGCCCTTGCCCGCACCGCTGTCCGGGATGAAGGACGCGTACGTCCGCCACGTGCCCGGCTCGAGGGACGACAGGTCGGCGGTCCAGGTGCCGTCCTCGGCCATCGTCGGGTGCACGTGCTGGAAGCCGGTGAGGTCCGAGCGAACGGCGTAGAAGTGCATCTTCTTCGTCTGGTCTGCCGCGAAGGCGGTGACCGGCTTGCCGTCCGGACCGGCGATCTGGAACTTGTAAGCGGTGTCCTGGCCCGCGGGCAGTTCAGTGGCGGTGGAGGTCAGCTTATAGCCGTCCTTGGCGTCGGCCAGGCCGTCGCCCATGGCCCCGTGATCCACGCCGCCGTGGTCCATGCCGGGCATCGAACCGTGGTCGTGGTTCATGTCGGACGAGGACGAGGCGGAGGGCTTGGAGCCGTGATCCATGCCCGGCATGGACGAGTCGGAGTCCTTCGACGAGCCACAGGCCGCCAGCGTGACCGCGAGGACGACGGCAGTACCGGCCGCGGCCAGGGCACGACGGCGGGGAGCGATACGAGAAGTGAACGACATCACAGAAACCTTCGGGATGTGCGCGCCGTACGGGCGCGCGGTTGATCAGGACACGTGGCCCGAAGCCCCCGTACACCGGGCTCGGGCGAGATGCCTGTCAGTTCCGCGCTACGCACACCTTCAGCAGCAGATCACGTCCGTCCGGCGGACCGCGCCGTCCCGTGCCCCCCGCCGCGAGACGCCGCCGCAAGAGTGCCCAGACGCTGGCCGCCGCCAAGACGACGACGGCAAGGAGCCACACCACAGGCAGCGGGATCCCTCCCCGCGGGGGAGTCGCGACGCACAGGGCCCCGTGCTCACCGGCCATAACCTGCGGGTCGATGTGAGCCGATCCGGCAACGACCGACGGAGCCATCGCCGCGCCAAAGTGCCCGCCATGATCGTCGTGCACGGGGGCGGGCGCCGACACCGACTCGTGGCAGCCACTGGCCGCGGTGGCCGGCGCGCCATGCATGAGGAACAGCCCGAACAGCACCGCGCACACCGCCATCAGCCGGGCAACGCCCCGCCTGCGCGACTGCGCACTGTTCACCGCCGCTCCCTTCCCTCCGGACGACCGATTCCTGAGACCGGCTCCACGACTCTGCCAGACCATACCCCCGCCTGGTACCTGCTGTGAGGGGCTTCACCGACAACGGTGATTGCAGGGCTGCCTGGGCATGCCGACGTGCTGCGCACATCTACGCCCAGCGACTGGGGGACCCATCGCGACGGCAAGGCGCAATGAAGGCAGGCACCGAATCGTGCCATGGAAGGCAATCTGGCCTGGGGCAATGCCGCGGCGTTCCCAGAAACCGGGAATAACGTTCCCAGAAGCTATGCGAGCAAGGCTCTGAGCTGCGGCTTCAGGGTTTTCATCAAGCCCCCCGAGGGTGAGCATGCCGTGCGTTCCTGGACGCGGGAGCGCGGCGAGGTGGAAGGGCGCTGACGGCCCTGGAGAGCGCTTCCCTGGGGACACCGGGAGGCGGCCGGGGCGATTGTGCACGGTCGGGCTGCCGTTGCCTGTGGGGGGTGATCGGGCGCAGGGTGGGAAGGCGCCGGGTGTACCTGGGGTAAAGGATGGTGCGGGTGATGGCCAGACCCGTTTGGACGGGGGTTTTGGGGTTCGGGCTTGTGAGCCTTCCCGCGGGCTTGTATACGGCGACGGACAGCCACACGATCCGATTCCACCAGCTCCAGCGGGGGACCGCGCAACCGGCGCGTAAGCAAGCGCACCGGGGATGAGGTGGACCTGGCAGACATCGTGAAGGGCTACGACACCGGATCCGAATATGTGATCGTCGAGCCGCCGGAGCTCGACGAGATCGCTCCCGGCCGCTCCCGGTCGATCGACGTCGTCGGCTTCGTCGACCTGGACACCGTCGACCCGGTCTACTTCGACAAGACGTACTTCCTGGGGCCTCGGGGGCCCACTACGGGAAAAGGTGTATGCCCTGCTGGAGCGGGCGCTGGCCGAGTCGAACAGGGCCGGCATCGCGACGTTCGTGATGCGCGGGCGGGAGTACCTGGTCGCGCTGAAGGCGGAGGAGGCGGAAGGCCTGCTCACGATCCATACCCTGCACTGGGCCGGAGCTGCGCGACCCGCACGCGGAGGTGCCCGACCTCCCGGGGAAGGTCGAGGCGACAGCAGCGGAGGTGAAGATGGCCATGCAGCTGATCGACGCCCTGGCCATGGAATGGGACCCGGAGTCCTTCCACGACACCTTCCGCGAGAAGGTCGAGGCCCTGGTGAAGGCAAAGGCGACCGGAGAAACGGTGGAAAAGGCCGAACCGGCGGCGCAGCCGACCGGCGCCGTCGACCTCATGGAGGCCCTGCGCGCCAGCGTCGAGCTGGCCAGAAGTCCCAAGGACACCGGGGGCAAGGCCGCCTACCCCGGCGCCCGGGCTGCGCACGGGGAGAAGAAGCCCGCCCCGAAGAAGCGGGCCCGCTCCGGCCAGGCAGGCCAGGGCACGGAGCTGATGGCGTTGACGAAGGCCGAGCTGTACGAGAAGGCGGCTGCGGCCAGCATCTCGGGCCGCTCGTCCATGAACCATGACCAGCTCGCCGAGGCCCTCGCTCACACCAGCCGGGGCCGGCGCAAGGCCTGACCCTCCCCGTGGCGGTCCGTTCTACGGGGCGCGGTCGTGGTCAGGCAACCGTCACGCGCAGGACGTACGGCTCCCCCGTGCTGATGGCCTCCGCCTGCTCGCGCAGGTCCGCGTCCGTGAAACCGAGCAGCGCTTCGTCCGCGGCCCGGCGGAGCAGCGGGAGGATCTCGGCGACGGGCCGGCCGCGACGCGCTTCGGCGAGCTCGGCGAAGGCCCGCTGGTAGGGGGCTCCGTACGTGCTCGCGCTGTCGGCCAGCAGCCGGTCAAGGTGCTGCCTGTCGACACTGATCTCGCCCATGGCCTGCTCCTCACATCCTCAGGGTCCCGGTCCGAGCCCTCGTCTTCGACGCTACGAGGCGGGTCTGACATTGCCCCAGCCCCGGCACGGGGCGCGTTCCGGCTGATGATGTCCTGGAGGAGCTCGCGGGTGGGCGGCGGCATCAGCCCGTGCGGGCCGCGTTCGGCCGTCGCGCGGTGGCGGAGTCGACGGTCGAGTTGGGAGGCGGTCTGCACAACAGCGTCTACCGGCTCCAGCTGGGCGACGCGGACGAGTCGGTCGTGCTGCGCCTGGCGCCGCCCGCCGAGCGGCAGTTCAGGTCCGAGGCGCACCTGATGCGCAACGAGTACGCCTGGGCGACGGGGTTGCAGGCGACAATCGCCACGTCGAACGGCTGGTGGCCGTGCGCGGCGTCCAGGCGACGCTCCAGATCCTCGGCCTTCTCCCCCGGCTTGGGCTGGATCCACCGGGGCCGGTCGTAGCGCAGGAGGTCCGGCAGGTCGGGCATGTGGCGGAGGAGGTTCTCGTCGTAGGGGTCGCGCAGGTCGCAGATGGCGCTGACCCGGACGGGGAAGCCGTCGCGTTGCAGGGTGAGGATGGCCGGGACGTGGTTTTCGGTGGCGGCCCAGTGGCCGCAGCCGCCGATCAGCAGGACGTTGATCGGGCGGGGCGTGGTCGAGGGTCGGGTCGGAAGGCGCAGTACTTGCAGCGCAGGACCGCGACCGGGTCGTGCCCACCGGGGCTGAGTCCCCTCTCCCGCAACTGCCGCCGGGTGAGGAGGCCCTCGGGGAAGGCCCCGCGGTCATGCTCCGGCAGTGTCGCGTCGGAGCGGGGCACCCGTTTGAGCTCGCGGCGCCGCTTCCTGCGCGTGCGGGGCATCACTTGCTCCAGGAGCCGGGGATCCGGGCGGGGTGGTTCGGGTATCGGGGACCGGGGCGCTGTGGGCGGGGCCGGCCGATCCGGCGGCGCGGGCGGGGGATGAGCATCTGCGATCTCCTCCGTGCGTCGGTGGACAGCGCCGCACCCCGCCGACCGAAGAGGTCAGCGGGGTGCGGGGTGTTCGGGGGCAAGGGCGTGAGGCCGGGGCCGGGACGTGGATCTCGGGCTTGACGGTGACCTTCACCGGGCGGGCAGCGGGGCGGCGCAGGGTCAGGCCGCGCATCGCGAACACGGACAGGACCGTCCACGCGAGGACGGCCAGGCCGACCGCGACAGGGCGGCTGGTGTCGGGGGCGGTCTACTGGTGAAGGGGCGGTGTTCCAGGGCTGCGCCATTCGGCCGCCTGGAGGATCGACGTATGAGCACCGACCCGCTGCCTGCGTCCGGGTGGCCGAGGCGCTCGCCCGGCGATCCCGTGCCGAGACGCACCTGCGGTGTGCACATACTGCCGTCCAGCTATGCCCGTGGCACCGTCTGCCTCCCAGGCGAGCCTCTCGTGAAGCGCCCTTGAGAGGCCATGGCTGATGCCTCGTTCAGATCGCGCTTTCAGGAATGCTCGTCAGCTTGGTCTTCGAGGGGCCGCTCTTTGAGAACTCCGACAAGGGCCGAGGCGACGAGGGCGACAGCGCCGTCGTCGTCGTGGGCCAGTTGGCGCAGGACCTCCTGCGCGGTGGTTCCCGCGATCTCGACCAGCGCCTGGGTAAGGCGGATCCGCGTCGTGGAGTCCGCGGTGGGCGCGGCCAGTTCGTCGACCAGGGCGGTCGTGATCCGGCCCGTGCACCCGGGGTCCAGGGACAGCATTCCCAGAACCTCCGCCGCGTCCACGTCGTTGGAGCCTTCCACCACCATGCTGACGAGTGTGGGCACGGCCGCGGCCACGCCCTGCCTGCCCAGAGCCAGAGCAGCGTGCCTGCGCACCGTCGTGTCCGGGTCCCCGAGGGCGTCCGCGAGCACCGCGGTAGCACCCGGAGCCTCGGGCATCTCGGCGATCGCCAGCACCGCGCGCCGCCGGATGTCGGCGTCCTCCGAGTGCATGCCGGCATGGAGCGTCGCCATGCCGTCGCCGCCCGATCGGGCGAGCGCCCAGTGCAGGGCGCCTGCGACGTGCGGGTCGGATTCGGTCAGGACCGCCCCGGCCAGCAGTTCGGCGGGTACCGGCGCGTCCTCCGGCCGGGCCAGGACAGCCTGCTGTCTGTGCGCGGCGCTGGTCGAGTTGAGTTCCCGCATGAGTTCGACGATGCGCAGCACTCCCTGCCAGTTGGTGGGCGCCGACGCGTCGATCGCACGGAGCCGCTCGAGCAGCTCCTGTTCTCGCGCCAGGCGGTCCTCCGTCTGCCGGATGAGGTCGCTGACCAGGGCGGACGGCGTGAAGGCCTGATCCTCCAGCGCGCGCCCGATCTGCTTGAGCGATAGCCCTAGGGACCGCAGGCTCTCCACGTGGAAGATCCTGCGGACATCCTCGGCAGAGTACTCGCGGTAGCCACCGAGAGTGCGGCCCGTGGGCCGCACCAATCCCAGGGCGTCATAGTGCCGGAGCATCCGGGTGCTCACCCCGGAGCGGCGGGCCACGTCGCCGATCAGCAATCCGCGCCCTCCGAAGCCTCTGCAGCCTTCGCGGCCTCCATCGGCTCGGTCGTCTCCGCGGGCTCGGCGGTCTCCGAGATCTCGGTGCCTGCCGATGCAGCCGCGGCAGCAGCAGCAGCTCGTTCCGGGCCGAGTGCGACCACGCGCTTCGCCTCGTCGAGGGCCGCGTCGAAACCGGTCTCCGGGTTCTGTCGGAGCAGCTCGGTGGCACGGGCGTGCGCGGCCACCGCCGGGTCGGAACTCTCCGCGGCCCTCTCCAGGAGGGGCTTGTTCACGTCACCGAGGTCGACCAAGGCCCGGCTCAGACTCAGCTGCACATTTCGGTCGCCACGGCCGAGCTGCAGAACCAGTTCGTCGACCAGGTCCTTCTCCTCGTCCTCGGGCACGAGGACGACCGCGACGCGCCACGCGGTCCGCGCGACCTCGTCGTCGGCGTCCCGCAGCATGTCGCGGGTGATCCAGGCCCACGTGCTCTTGTCGCCGATCTTGGAGAGTGTGTGCAGCGCCTGACTGCGGGCCTGGGACCGCTCGGAGTCGAGCTCCTGGCGGATCCGGGGCAGGGTGATCTCCGGCGGGAGACGGGTCAACGCCCACGACAGCATGTCTCGTACGAAGAAGTCCGGCTCGACCGCGCACCGCTCGAGGAGCATCTCCAGGAACACAGGGTCGGGGTTCGAGCCGACCGCCAGGGCCGTCTGAAGCCGGACCGACGAATCCTCGGCGCCCAGGGCGTTGGTCACGCGGGTGTTCCGCGGGGTTATGTAGGTCGTGTTGATCGGAACCACCTCCTGCGCCCAAGTGAAAACCTTGTCACCGTGTCAAGGTCAAGTTCAAGTTCATACTGGCGAATCGGGAAAATCCGCTGGTTCACGGTACCTCTCGGGCCCGCCAACTTGAGGCGGAGATCGGCAGACGGAAGCTCACGCTGACGGGTGCAGTGGGCGGTTGACAAGATGATCCAGCCAATGACCGGGACGTGCTCAACCTGCTGACCAAGCGCGCCAAGACCCTGCACCTGGGCGCCGCGAACTACTACTGGTTCACCGACCCCTCCCGGGCCCTGTGCTTGAAACTCGTCGGCACCCCCGACGCCGACCGTCCGCTCGTCGGGATGTGCGCTCCGCCCGCTGCCCGCAGGCCACGCACCGCCCATGCCACCGGCCCATCTGGGCCGAGCACGCCGACCAGGCCAAAGTCTTCCTCGGCGGTCTCGGCGCGACCCGCAAGACCGAGAAGCCCCGCCTGCAGAGCGAGTACGAACGGGCCCAGCGAGTCCTGTCGGCGATCGACGCCGCCAGCGGCACAGTCCCTGACGAGGAATCAGCATGAGGATCACAGCGGCCCGGCGGACCGAGAACGAGAACCGCATCCGGACCGTCATGGACCGACTCCTGCGCGGCGAGATTCCCCCCGGCGGCCGATGCGACATCAAGACCCTCCCCATCGAGGCTGGCGTCGATCGCTCCGCCTTCTACGACACCCGTCCTTACTCCCACCTGCGCGAAGAGTTCGAACGCCGCCTCCAAATCCTGCAGCGGGCTGGAGAGGTCACCGACCCACGAGAAGCCCAGATCGCACGCCTGAAAGCCGAGGTCACGGCATTGAAGGAACGGCTGGCTCGCTCCGCGGGCAGCATCGATGAGCTCACCGACTTCCGCACCCAGGCGCTCGCCCGGCTCGCCGCACAGCATGACGAGATCGTCCGCCTCCGTGGCACCGCCGACGCGGCCAGCCGCGTCACCAGACTCCCAACGGCTCGCACAACCATGATCGGATCGTGCAGTTGAAGCACCAACCCGAGAGAAGTGGGCTGTTCCTGAGCCCTGCCTGGTCAGATGGCAGGCTCCGGCAGAAGACCGAGGTGCTCGATAACGCGCTCGCGCAGAAGGAGATACTCGTCCCAGCGACGGGGCAGGGGCCCAGGCGGTCGTTCGATGACACGGGTCGCGGTGACGGTCTGCCCATGCTGGAACTGCTCGTGCGTGAGGTTGAGTTCGACGCCGCTGGGCAGCCGGTTCCACCGGTGAAAGCCGTGCTGGTCCCCGTCGAGGTGCACCTCGCCGACCATGAGGTCGCCGCCGAAAATGTCGTTGACGATCAAGGCTGTGATGTCGCGGTGGCCCCAGGCGGGGTTGCCGGACTGCCAGTCGGCCTGGTTGTCGGGCGAGCAGGTGTCAGCAGCCCAACTGGCACGCAGGGCCTTGTCGACGACGAGCAGGTTCCAACGGATCACGTCGCCGGCATTGCAGCTGCCACTGACACCGGAGACGGTGCAGCTCGCCGGACGGCGATCTCCCAGATGCCCCTTGGGTGCAGATCCTTTGAGGGGTCGCTCCACGTCGCTGGTCTGCTGCGCCGAAGAAGCGGCCTAACGGAGTCCTACTGAGCCCGGAGGGCAACCTCACACGAGCCACCAACGACCGTGCCGGACAGCCGGAAACGAAGGAGGAATTGAAACGCTTTCGTGGACGACACTCGAAGTCCTGCCATGACGCGAATGTGAAGAGGATCCTGGGTCGTATGAAGAAGTCTGCCTTAGTGGCTGCGCTCGCCCTCGCCGCGAGCCTCGCCTTCGCCCCGACCGCCAGCGCCGCCCCCGCGGACACGCCCGCCCTGGGCTGCGTCCAGGTGATCAACCTCGACAAACCGCCGTTGGGCACCGACATCGACGCAATCAACCGCGTCGCCGCGGCGCTGGGCCTGCCCGGAGTCCCGAACCGCGTCGGGGCCGTGTGTCCAACGCCCCAGCAGACCGACGCCGAGCACGGCGTAGTCAATTACCCCGGCCATGGCCCGATCATCCTGCGCAACACCGGATCAGCCCGGTTGCAGGAGTACTGCACCGACTCGGTCAGCGAACCCGGTGCGACAGCCCCCCTCCCCGGCACCGACATCATCACTAAAGGACTGGTCGTCTTCGGATCAGGCTGCGTCACCGAACCCAACCCGATCGCCGTGTGAACCAGCGCCGGGCAGCAACCAAAGCTAAACGCTCCTGAGCGCCCACAACGGCCTCGCACCCCGATCCCCCGGGGTGCGAGGCCATTTGTCGTTGGGTGCAGATCCAATCACGGTCCCAGGGCCCACAAGTGGGCCGTTTCTTCAGCGCAGCAGGCCGGCGACCATGGAGCGGCCCCTCAAAGGATCTGCACCCATGCCCCTTCGCAGGCTTACCGACCTCATTCGCGAACACCTCAGAGCTATGACCTGCATCACAGTGCATCGGCTGGAATGCAACACACCCGTCGACCAGCGCCGCGAATGCCTCCGAGCGGATGGGCCTGGTCAATGACAACACGCCCCCCATCGCACACGGCCTCTGCGGACAGAAGGCACTCATATGTCACACATTTGACCGAAAACGGAGTAGATAGGCGATTTATCCAGCAGCAAGTGGGCCACGAGTGCGACAGCTCGACGGCCGTATACACCCATGTCAGCGACGACTTCATGAACACTGCTCTGGGCAACGCACTCAACCCGGCGTTCGATGAGGCGCCGACGGGGAAGGACCGATGATGGCCGCCAAGCTCGACTACCGCTGGCACCTGCGTCACCTGATGGCGGACCGCGGCATGTTCTCCACCACTGACCTGCTGCCGCCGCTGGCCCAACGCGGCATCAACCTGTCCTCCAGCCAGGTCTACCGCCTCGTCGTCGAGCGCCCCGAGCGCCTGAGCCTGAAGATCCTGATGGCCCTGCTGGACATCCTGGACTGCACGATGGACGACCTGATCGAACCCGTCGTCGCCGCCGGCGCCGCGCAGAGGCCCAAGAAGGCCGCTGCAGGCGGGACAGCCGCCGAGAGCATCGGCGACCTGCGGCCCAAGCGGGCCAGGATCGCCCCGGCGGACCGGTGACCGACACCATCGACGAGGCATTGGCGGACCCGGTCGGCCTGATCGTGCGGCTGGTCACGGCGGTCGAACCCGGCCTGGACGCCGCCAGCATCCACCAGGTCGTCGTCGATGTCGCCGGCGGGCGCGCGAAACGCCGCCGGCTGGCCCAGCTCCTCTCGGACCGCCCCGAGGTACTGACGACCGGCGGGCCGCCGGTCGCGTGGTCGGTGGGACAGCTCCTGCGAGGACTGCGGGAGGCCGGCGCAACCTCGATAGCCGCCCCGCGTTGCGGTGAGTGCGGGCGAACACTGACCTACATGATCAGCCGGCGGGGATACCTGCTCTGCTCGCGATGCCGCGATACCGCCCAGACCTGCGCCGCCTGCAGAGACCAGCGGCGAGTTGCCACCCGCGACCGCCACGGCCAGCCTCGCTGCGAACAATGCCCCGACGACCAGGGCGACCCGACGGTACTGCTGGCGGAAGCCGTCGCCCTGATCTCGCCGGGCTTCGAGGCGACCGACGTCATGGCCGCGCTGGGCCGGGCGACGGTCCGCCCGGCCGGACAGCGCCGGCTGGCCTGGGCGATCATCAACCAGCCCTCGCTGCTGACCGGCGCGGGTAGCGACGCCCCAACCCCGGCGGTCCTGCGCTTCATCGACGAACTCCTCACGGCGGGCGCGAGCAACATCGCGCGACCGTCGTGCCCGCGCTGCGGTCGGACGGTGGCACTGTCCAAGCTGCTGGACGGGCAGCGGGTCTGCCGCACCTGCTTCGCGCACCACCGGGCCTTGCCCTGCGCGGGTTGCGGCGCGGTCCGCGAACCAGCGACCCGCGATGCCCAGGGCCGCCCGCTGTGTCCGAACTGCCTCAGCAGCAATCCGATCAACCTCGAAGACTGCCGCGGCTGCGGGCGCCGACGGCGCGTCGCGGCCCGCACCGCAGACGGCCCCTGGTGCCAGCACTGCCGACCCCGCACCGCAGCGACCTGCGGGATCTGCGGGCGATCGGCACTCTGCGAGATCTCCGCGGCCACCGGCGAACCGTGGTGCGACCGGTGCCAATCCTGGTGGGCCCGCTGCAGCGGCTGCCACACCATCGCCTCGATCCGCGGCGGCACACGCAAGGCGCCGTTGTGCGCGAAGTGCCTCAACCCCGACCCGGACTTCTGGGAACGCTGCCCGATCTGCAAAACCACCTGGCAGACCAGCGCGCACCGGCCCTGCCACCGCTGCACTCTCACCCAACGCGCCGACGAGGTGTTCGCAGGCCCCGACGGATCCGTTCGCCGGGAACTGGCCCCGCTGCACGCCGCATTGACCGGCATCGACCGACCGGTCACCGCAGTCGCCTGGCTGTCGCGCCCGGTCGTCGCCGGGCTGATGAAGGAGATCGCATCCGACCAACGCGCGCTGACCCACGACGTCCTCGACGAGCTCACATCCGGCAAGACCCTCGACCATCTGCGGGCCGTTCTCGTCGCCGGAGGCATACTGCCCGATCGCGACGAGCGCCTGGTGAAACTCGAACGGTGGATCTCCCGGACCGTCACATCCCGTGACGATCACGAAGAACGAGCGATGCTTCACCGCTACGCGGTCTGGCACCACCTCCGACGCCTACGCGGACGCCTCGGCACCGACCACACCACCCACTTGCAGATGGCCAACGTCCGCAGCCACATCACCGCCGCCGTCAACTTCCTGGACTGGCTGTCCGGCAGAGATCTCACCCTGGCCACCTGCACCCAGCCCGACCTGGACCAGTGGAAAGCAGACGAGGACCTCAGCTACCGGGACCAGACCGGCCACTTCATCCGCTGGGCGACCAAGAACCGGCTGGCGAAAGGGCTGACCTTCGGCGCCGAGCGCTGGCAGGGCCCCGTCGGCCCCCACGACTCCGAAGGCCGGTGGGACGACGCCCGCAGGCTCCTCCACGACGCCACAGTGGCCACGGCCGACCGGGTTGCCGGACTACTCCTGCTCTTCTACGCCCAACGGCTCAGCACGATCAGCAGCCTCACCGTCGATCAGGTCACCGAGGCGAACGGCCGGGTTTCGATCCAGCTGGGAACCTCCCCGACCGTCCTGCCCGAACCGCTCGCCGCACTGGTCCTCGACCTGATCGCAACACGCCGCCCCTACACGGTGATCGGACACGCCGACGAGACGCCCTGGCTGTTTCCAGGTCAACGCCCAGGCCAGCACGTCAGCGCCGACCGGCTCGGCCTACGGCTGATCGCCGTCGGAATCCAACCAGGCCAGGCCCGGTCCACCGCCCTGTTCGCCCTCGCCGAAGAAGTCCCGGCCGCGATCCTGGCCCGCATGCTCGGCATCCACATCCAAGTCGCTGTCCAGTGGCAGAAGGCGTCTGCCGGAGACTGGGCCGCTTACGCCGCCGACGTCAGCCGACGATCAACCGCCGCGCTCTCACCCAGCACCTCACCTGCACCTCGATAGCAAGGGAACTGGCATGAACGTCAGAGTCACCTACGACAAGACTGTGAACGCAGCGTACGTGTACCTCACCGATCCGCAGGTCCGCGCCTATTCCTCGCACATGTATCCCTGCGATCCGGTCGACGTCGGCGGCATGATCAACCTCGACTTCGACGAGCACGGACGCCTCATCGGCATCGAAGTACTGGCAGCCTGGCATTGTTCACGGGATTGGACAGCGTCTGCTCATGGCTTCGGGAGGCGCCCCGACGTCGTCATGTTCGATGTTCACGAGTTTGGACAGCACCTGCTTCTGTGGGCGAGCACTCCGTGCTCCCGACGGCATACGGCCGCCGCGTGGGGACGCGAGGTAGGGGCGCATCGGGGTCCGCTGGGGGAGCGCGCAGCGGCGATGCGCACTCCGCACGCTGGACTGTGCGCCCTGCCCGCGGTGTCGCGGCCACCTCACCCTGATGGTGACCACGGCACTTGCCTATGGGGGGATGCATGACAGAGCCTCGTGAGTTTCCGGAGATCTTGGCGCAGACCGCGATCGCCGTTGGACCGCTTCTGCGCTTGCGGATGAACGGCCTGCCCGCCGAGGTCCGGCACGTGGTCGGCCTGCACTTCGGCTGGTGGACGGACGACGGCATCGCCTCGGATGCCCCTGTCGGCCACAAGCTCCTGCGCCCGTCGCTGGCCCTGCTGGCGTGTCAGGCGGTCGGCGGCGACCCGCAGGCGGCCCGTCCCGCGGCGGTGGCCGTCGAGTTGGTCCACAACGCCAGCCTGCTGCACGACGACATCATCGACCAGGACCCGCTGCGCCGCGGGCGCCCTGCCCTGTGGGCCGCCAAGGGCATACCCGCGGCGATCCTCGCCGGTGACGCCCTGTTCTTCGCCGCCGTCCAGGCCCTCGCCGACGCCCCGAGAGCAGACCTGACCGTCCCGGCCCTGCTGGCCGCCGTCCAAGACCTGATCGAAGGCGAGTACCTCGACGTCCTGTCGGAGGCGAGTACCGACCGCGGGGAACACAGTGCTCTGCAGATCGCGGCCGGGAAGACCGGCATGCTGCTGGCCTGTGCCTGCGAACTGGGCGCCACCGCCGGCGGCGCGACCCGTGAACGCGCCGCGCACCTGCGTGCTTTCGGCCGCCACCTCGGCATCGCCTTCCAGTGCGCCGATGACCTGCTCGGTATCTGGGGCGACGAGCAGACAACGGGCAAACCCGCCCGCTCCGACCTGCGCCGGCGGAAGTTCTCACTCCCCGTCGCCGCCGCGCTGGCCTCCAGCACCCCCCAGGCCCGGCAGCTGCGCGCCCTGTACCAGACAGGCACCCCCCTCAGCGACGGCGACTGCGCCCGCGCCGCCGACCTGATCGAGCAAACCGGCGCCCGGGAAGCGACCATGCTGCGCGTCGAGCGCCACACAGCCGACGCCCTCCACCAGCTCTCCCTGGCGCAGCCCGCACCCATCCCGGCCGCCGAGCTCACCGCCCTGGCCGACTACCTCATCCGCCGCGACAGCTGACCGCAGGGCCGCGGCACGAAGGAGGCGGCTTCGCGGCGGGGCGCCCGCCTGGCCACCGACCGTTTCACCCCGGCGAGCGACCGCCACGTCCCCGGGCCCGCCGAGCTCCGTCGCCGCGGCGGGGCCGGAAACCTCCGGCCCCGTCAACAACCGGATCGTCTTTAGGAGAGCCCGTGCTCGACAGCATCGACGCCATCGCCGAGTTCATGCACGCTCCCAACCCCTGGAAGGCGGCCGCCGGTGCGCATGAAGCCGAACACGCGAACCTCCAGTGGGCCCGCGACACCGACCTGATCCGCACCGAGGACAGCGCCAGCGTGCTCACGTCCTGGAACATCGCCCATTCCGCCGCAGCCGCCTTCCCCCGCGCTCGCGGCAACGGACTGCTCTACGTCGCCAAGTGGATCACCTGGGGTGTCGTCTTCGACGACATGTTCGGCAAGGGCATCAACACCCCTTCGCACGCCATGGCCGTCCTCGACCACACCACGACCGTCCTGCACGCCGACACCCGCCGCGAACCCCCCGTACCGCTGCTCGGCTGCTCGAAAGCCCTGTTGGACTACATGGCCGAAGGCGACCGCACCATGAGCGCCACGTGGATGGCCCGATGGCGCCACTCCGTGCACACCTACTTCTCCGGAATCGCCGCCAAGTACGCCGCCACCCTCGCCCCCGCCCCGCCCACCCTCGACCAGATCCGCCACATCCGCCAACGCGACATCGCGATGTACATGTACGCCGACCTCATCGAGTTCTTCGACGGATTCGAGCTGCCAGGCGCCCTCGCCTACACCCCCGTCCGCGACCGCATGTACGCCCTTCTCGCGCAGGCCATCGCCTACCAGAACGACCTGTTCTCCGCCTACCGCGACCAGAAGAGTCCCTCCAGCACCGACACCGCCCTCAACTCCGTCCTCACCATCGCCCGCACCCGCAACATCCCCTTCCTCCAGGCCGCCGTCACCATCCGAGATCTGTACCTGCAGCGCGAACGCGAACTGCACCGGCAGCGGGACACCTACCTCGACCAAGCCCGCGCGCTCGGCTACGACAAGACCACCATCGAACGACTCGCCGCCCACACCGACAGCCTCGTGGACCTGGTCCCTGGCGTCTTCTGGGGGCACGTAGCCACCGCGAAACGCGGCTACCTCAACAACGCACACCTGACCACCAGCTCGCCCGAGCTGGTCGCCGACTACGACCAGCTCCTCGCAGCAGAACATCGGTAGACACCGCCACCACCCGCCTCCGGCCGGCCACCCCTCCGGGGCGCTGTCCGTTCTCATGATCTGTTCGATTCTCGGCGAGTCGGCGATGCCTCCCGAAGTCGTGAACAAATGCTGTCGCATTCCGTGAACAGAGCCAGGCAGCCAGCACCAAGCTGCCCGAGTACCTACTCACATCAGCTGAGCGCCTGGATACCGAAGGCGAATGAACCGGTGGAGCAGGAGAGCTGGCCGCTGGCCGCGAGGGCGAGCTCAATAGGTGCCTGCCGGGCGCTGGTACCCACCGGGAACCTCGTTTCCATTCCGGAAGGTCACCGTGGCGAAGCAGGACACCACCCAGACCACGATGCGCCCCGGCTCATGAATCGCCTCAAAGGGATAGTCAGGCCAGTCCCCGTAGGACGTGACCATGAACGATTCCTTCGGCTTCAGCCAGTAGTCCTGTCCAGACGGTTCGAGAATCAGTTCCAGGAGCTCGTCGCCGTCGTTGACCACGAGCATCGGCAGCGGGTTACCCAACCTCTGGATGCCCTCGTGGCTGAAGTCTCCGGCCAACCTCGGCATGTTCTTCAGGAGCGGTGCCGTGAACTGTTCAGCGGTCAGGCCCTCGGCACAGGTGCTCTCGTGGTTGTTCGACATGGCCCAGAGTCTGTCCCACGCCTCCGGTGAGTCGACACGAGGGCCTGGCGCTCACGCGCGGAGGCAGCCGCCACAGCGGCCGCGGTCTACTTGTCCGGCTCCTCCTTCAGTATCGGTCAACCCCAACCATCCAGTTCAGAAAGGAACTTGACCTCTCATGACGTTCACCGATCACCTGGAACGCCGGGCAGCGGAGGCCATCTCCGCCATCCCAGCCGCCGAGGCACCCGACGTCTATGCGCTTTCCTTCTTCATTGACAATGAGGGCGGCGATTCGCGCCGGCCCGTCCTGACCGTCGGCTACAACACGGAAGCTCAAGTCGGCCGCACTCTTTACAACGCCAGCGATCCGGCGGAAGCCCGCTGGAACTACGCCTTCTGGCTCCAGAACGAACTCACTGTGGTCGGCGACGGCAACAGCGATCCCGCTGGCGCTGCCGCACGCGACGAGTGGATCAGGGAGCTCGGACTTTGGTACGAGGAGCCTGTCGACGGAGCCGACTGGGTGAGCTCGGTCGGGGCGCTGGCTGCGGAGATCGAGGGCCGGTTCAACCAGGCATGCTGCGAGCTCGTCCGAAGCCTCCACGCGACCGGCTTCATCGAGCGGCATCTCGGTCGACCCGTTCCGGTGCTCGTCCACGAGCTGGAGTACTACGAAGGCATCGCCCGACGGACCGAGAACGCCAACCTCACCGGACTCGCAGACGACTTCACCGCCTGGATCCGCAATGGCTGAGGCATTCGGACAGTTCCAATACCCGACTCCACCATTACTGAGATTTTCAGTGTGGGGTCGGTGGGTCGAGGGGCAGGCCGGTGGCGGTGAGGCAGCCGTCGATCAGGTGGGGCCGGAGCTGGATTCTGCGTAACTCGCGGCGGAGTGTGCGGTCGAGGTCGTCGGATGAAGTTTCCCCGTGATCTTGGACACGTTGTCGTTACGCCGCGAGGGCCTGATCTTGCCGGTAGCGCAGGCGTGTCTCGTGGGGTGTGAGGTAGCCCCAGTCGATGTGCTTGCGCAGGCAGCGTCTGTTGTAGAAGGTCTCGATGAAGTCGAAGATATCGGCGCGGGCGGTGCCCCGGTCGGGCCAGAAGCGGGTGCCGATCTCCTCTTTCAGGACGGCCCAGAAACTCTCCGCGGCAGCGTTGTCGAAGCAGCTTCCGGTCCGGCCCATGCTTTGCCGGTGGCCCAACTCTCTGATTTTGGTGCGGAGTTGGCGGGAGGTGTATTCCGATCCGCGATCGCTGTGGATCACGCAGCCGGGCTCCAGGCGGCCGAGCCCGGCGGCCACGTCGAGGGCGTCGACGACGAGTTCGGCGCGGTGGTGGTCGGCCATCGAGTACCCGATCACCTCGCGGGTGGCCAGGTCCAGCCACGAGGCGAGGTAGAGCCAGCCCTGGGCGGTGGGGATGTAGGTAATGTCCCCGACAATCTTCGTTCCGGGGCGGGCGGCGGTGAAGTCCCGGCCGACCAGGTCGGGCGACGGGGCGGCCTTGGTGTCGGCCTTGGTCAGGCTGCGGCGTCCGGTGCGCCGGCTGTTCCCGGCGATGCCGTTCTCCCGCATGACCCGCTCCACCCGCTTGCGGTTGACCGCCCGGCCCTGCCGGCGCAGTTCGGCGGTGACGCGCGGGACACCGTAGTTTCGCCGGGACGCGATGTGGATCACCGTGATCTCGTGGGTCAGGGCCTCATCCGACCGCCGCCTCGCTTCGCGAGCCTCGGCTCCGGCAACCCACGCGTAGTACGTGGAGCGGGCGGTCTTCATCACCTTGCAGAGCAGCGTGATCGTGTAGTTCGCCTTCTCCGCGTGGATGAACCGGCATATCTCGCTCACCGGTCGCTCTCCTTCGCGAAGAAGGCGGTCGCTTTTTTCAGGACCTCGATCGTCTTCGCCTGTTCGGCGGCCAGCTTCCGCAGCCGCTTCAGTTCCTCGTCCCGATCGTCGGCGGCCCGCACGGCACCGGGTCCCGATCCGTTGTCCTGGGCGGCGCGGGCCTTCTTCACCCAGCCCCGCAGGGACTCCGAGCTGATCCCGAGTTCCCGGGCGACCTCGGTCACCGTCCGGCTCGACGACCGCACGAGCTCGATCGCGTCCCGCTTGTACTCGTCCGAGTACCGCTTCGTGTACTTGCTTCCCACCTGGCACAGCTTCCTCTGGGCTCTCACGTCCCAGTGTCCAGGTGTCCACGATCAAGGGGAAGCTTCACGGATGTATCGAACGCGGTGTTGGCCATCGCTCTGCGCACGAGGGACCAGACGGCCTCGACGGGGTTGAGATCGGGTGCGTACGGCGGCAGCCGG
>NZ_JBFAJR010000034.1:0-48470 GCF_040655295.1 Streptomyces sp. NPDC050448
GTTCTCTCGCACTTCGTTACTCGACATCTCGAAGCGTGAAGAACGGCCGCGTCACGTACGCCCAGATCCCGGGGATCTCAGCAGGTCGAGTGACCAGCAACGTTAAACGCCAAGCTCAGCCGGTGTGAAGGATCCGAAAGCGATCGGGCTCCGCCGGATCTCGATCGACGACTTGGACCGGTGTCCGAGCCCATTGCCAGACGCTGATGCCCGGCGTGCGGGAGAACCGGATCTGCCCGCGGGTGCCTTCGACTGCAACGCGCGGCCAGGAGTCGGCGATGCGCGCCCGATCCGAGCCGTGAGAACGCAGCATGTCGGCGAGGACCGCGACCGTGTCGTAGCCCTCGAACGCGACGAAGGAGGGCGCTTCGGCCAGCCGCTCACGAAGGGCCGTCCCGACGCGCACACCGAGTGGGCTGAGGCGCTCGGGCAGGTAGCGCAAGAACGGGATCGCGACACTGTCGTCGCCCAGCAGCGTCGACCATTCGGCGAACTCCGGTTGCCCGGCCGGAGCACCCATCATGATCCCGGCGAGGCGCCGGTCGCGGCGCACGGACTTGACGATCGACACGGCCGGCTCCGGGAAGCCGACCAGCAGAAGGAGGGCTGTCGCGCGGTTGTCGACGAGTTCGTCGCAGACGGCCGTGGGGGCGAGCGCGCGCATGTCGAGTTCGATGACGGTGCCGCCGCGCGGAGCGAGGTAGTCCCGCAGAATGCGGGCCCCGGATGCCCAGTAGACACTCGGTTCGGCTGCTACGGCGATTCGGCTGTGGCCCGCGCCGAGGAGGAAGTCTGCGTAGATCTGCCAGCCGTGGGACTGCGCCGGGGCGAGGCGCGCGACCCATTCCGTCGGCTGTTCGGTGAGCGCGTCGAGAACCGCCGACGAGCAGAGGAACGGAAGGCCGAGGGCGTCGGCCCTGGCGGCAGCGGCGCGAGCGACGACGCTGTGGTACTCCCCTGCCAAGGCAGCCACGCCCAGGCGGGCCAATTCGTCCACGGCCGCCGCGGCCCTCTGTGGATCGGCCGCGGTGTCCCGGACCACCAGCTCGAGTGGCCTTCCGGCGATCCCGCCGGCTTCGTTGACTTCGCGAACGGCCAGCTCGAGTCCAGCGAGCAGGTGCCGTCCTGCCTCGACCCAGCCAGGCCGGGTCAGCGGAACGAGAGCGCCGATCCGGACGGATGGTCCGTCAGTCCGCTGCGCTCCGGGGGGCGATGGTGGCGCATTCATGCGTCGGCGTCTCCCGCGTGACGAGTCGGTTGCAGTGGGTCCGGATCGCAGAGTGGCAAGGCCCGGTGGTACGCGTTCATCGCGCCGTGGCGGGCGCACCTGGTGACCACGCCGGACATTGCATCCACCACCATCGCCAACAGGCAACCGATTATCTGTTCGCCGAGTTGCCGGGCTTCAGGAAGCCTTGCCGCGCTCAGCCCGGGATGAGCGCATCCCACTGATCTCGGGTGGGGCCGTCGTACTGGGGCGAGAAGTCCGGGTGGGCAGCCAGCCAGGCGGTGACGCGCCCGTCCACTTCGTCGGTGCCGTAGGCGTCGTCGGCCGGTCGCAGGAGATGGCGTACCTGGGCCCGGGCCCTCATGACGACGGGATCGTCAAAGGCGCAGGCGGCCCGGGCGGCGGCCCGCCGGTCCGAGGGCGGTGAGCTCTCGGCGAGGCGTTGCTCGTTGGCGCGGTCGGCCGTCACCTGCGCGTCGAACCACGGGCGGAGGGCCTGTGCCGTCCAGGTGTGGAAGCCGATGGGGTCCGCGGCGATCCGGTCGGCATGGGTGGCGATGTGCTGGGCGGCGCGCAGGCCGAGGGCCACGCCATGGCCCAAGGTGGGGTTGGTGTGGATGAGGCTGTCGCCGGTGTTGACCAGGCCGGTGACGACAGGACCGTCGTCGTCGGCGAAGCCGGTCCAGCGGTTGTCCAGGCCGCCCATCGCCAGGACGGCTGACTGTGGTTCGGGGTCCAGGCCGAGCCAGGCGGCGGTGGCGGGGAAGCGACGGGCGGCGGCCTCGAACACGGCGGGGTCGGTGAGTGCGCCGCGGGTCGGATCACCCGTGGAGAGCACCAGGTGCACCGCGAAGGTGTCGTTGTCGGAAGGGAAGACGCCGGCGAGCGCGAACGGCGCGGCCGAGCCGGTCTGCACCCGCCCGGGGTCACGCGGGCCGTCGGCACGCAGGCGGTACCAGCGGCACAGATAAGCGATCCCGGTACGGTGGCTGTCGACCACGGGCGGGCGGCAGCCGGCCGCGATCAGCCAGGCGGGCACCGGCGAGCGACGGCCTGCCGCATCGACGACGAGGTCCGCCCGGTGCGTTTCCGTACCCACCTGCACGCCGGTGACCCGGGCAGGGCGGCCCTCCTCGATGGTGAGGGCGCGCACCCGGGAGCCTCGCCGCACCTCAACGGTGCGTTCCCGCCGCACGGCCGCGGTCAAGGCGGCCTCCAGCACGATGCGGCGGGTGCGCAGGGTCACCAAGTCCTCGTCGCCGGCCCGATGCGGCGGATGCTCACCGAACCAGTCGAAATCGTGGTACTCCCTGGCTCCGCGTGCCAGCAGGTCCGCGTAGACATCGGGGGTCTCGGTGAGCAGCACGGTGCGCACGGGCGCGAGGAATGAGTGGGGCTGGACGGCCTGCGGTATCCGGGGCCTGTCCCAGTGGAAGAAGTCCCGGTTCAGGTCCTCTCCGGCCTGCCGCGCGTCCTGCTCGAACAACGTGACCGTGTGGCCCCGCCGGCCAAGCATGAGCGCCGTCCCCAGCCCGCTGATGCCCCCACCGATCACCGCAACCCGCGCCACTGTGCTCCCCTTCGCGTCGTGTTGCCAAATGATCATACTGCTTGGCGATCCAGGGCTCCTCGCGATCGCCTACCGCCGCCGTTGTCCGGGCGGGCGTCAGGCGCGGCAGCGCAGCATTTCCAGTGGGGGGTTGGTGTGGAAGTCCGCCCAGAAGTCCGCGCCGAACGTGCGCACTCCGGCCTCCGACACCGTCAGCGGGACCCAGGTCACCTCGCTGAATCCGGCCGCCCGCAGAGACTCCTCGTAGACCTCGCGGCGCGGACGGTTCGCGACGAACGAGACCGGCGGGTCGAGCAGCGCCGTGGTCCGGACCTGCGGCCCGGTCTCGACCTCCCCGCCGGTGAGCTCGCTGCGGAAGCCGTACTTCTCCGGGGTCGGCCCGTCGAAGCGGAAGTCGGGCGACTGGTTGAGCAGGAAGAACTCGGCGCCGGGCTTCAGGCTCCGGTGCACGTTGCGGCACATCCGCTCCGTGGTGGCGATGTCCTGCGCGTAGTTGAGCAGCTGGACCGCCAAGCCGATGTCGAACTGCTGCTCGAAGGGCCGGAGTTCGGCCACATCGCCCACCTCGTAGCGCAGGCCCAGCGGGTTCCCCTGCTCCAGCTGCTGTGCGACGGACACCATTTCACCGGAGATGTCGACCCCGAGCACCTCCGCGGCGCCACGCCGCTTGAACTCCCTGCTGTAGAAGCCGGTGCCGGAGGCCAGGTCGAGGACCGACTTGCCGCTCACGTCCCCGACCATGCCCAGGAAGCTGGGCACCACCGCGTACTGCTCCAGCGGCAGTGACTTGAAGCCCTCGTACGCCTCACCGATCTCGTCGTACTGATGCACGCTCATCGTGCTGTCCTCCCCGTGTTTCGTGATGTCCTTGGCGTCGGCCCCCGCCTTCGGGACACGCCGAGGCTCTGGCTGGCAGTCTCTCCACATCCCGGCAGACCGTCGTACTGGCAGAACCCACAAAGATCCGGACGTCGTCCCGGCCTCCTGTACGGGCGGGCGTACGGGTCCGAGCGGACGGTGGGACGGTCTCGGGCCGCTCTTCGGCCCGCTCTTCGCGCGTCGGCAGGGCGGCGGCTGCGGATTCGACCGGCTCGCGCCGTGCGGGAATCGGCGAACCCGCCGGATTCCGGTCGAGCCCGCGTCGACGGGGCCCGGTACCCCGCCGCAAGCAGGTCCGGCGGGGTGTGCGGCCTCCGATCAGGGGCGGCGGCTCGCAAGGACGCAGAACTCGTTCCCCTCCGGGTCGGCAAGTACGATCCAGCTCTCATCGCCTTGGCCGACGTCGGCGAGTCGAGCACCCAGGTCGAGCAGGCGACGGACCTCTTCGGCCTGCTCCCTGTCGGTTGGATTGACGTCGAGGTGGAGCCTGTTCTTGACGGTCTTGCCCTCGGGCACCTGCGCGAAGGTCAGCGTCGGTGGCACTGGGCCGAGGCGGTTCCTGCCGTCAGGCACCGCCGGGGAGCCGATCGTGACAATTCCGTCGCCTTCCTCGTGCACTTCGTAGTCGAGGACCGCGCACCAGAACCGCGCGAGACCCCTGGGATCGGCACAGTCGATTCCGAGCTCGGTGAACTTGCTGGCCATGTCAGGACCTCCTGGTCAGTCGCGGGTCCGCCAAGGGTGGCACTCCCGAGCAGGAGCCGCTTGCGACGGGTCTGCACCTGAACCGACACGCTGTCCCCCCGGAGTCAATGTGGGCGGATGATGGCACGAATCAGCCACCCGTGACGTGCGCAGGCACTGGATCGAGACAGCGCGGATGCCGGAGTTCGTGCCGTACGCGTACCGCGATCAGCAACAGGCGTTCACGGGGCGGGTGGACGGAGCCTGCGCGCATGGCCGATCATGACGTGATGTCGCTGCGTACGTTCGAGGCCGAACTGTTCGAGAGTTCCAGGGGCCGCTTGGAGGCGATCGCCTACCGGCTGCTGGGGTCGGCCGGTGATGCCGAGGACGCGGTGCAGGACACGTTTCTGCGGTGGCACGCCGCGGACCGGGAACGGATCGAGACGCCCGAGGCCTGGCTGACGAAGGTGCTCACCAACCTCTGCCTCAACCAGCTCGCCTCGGCACGGGTCAGGCGGGAAACGTACGTGGGGCAGTGGCTCCCGGAGCCGGTCCTGGCCGGAGACCGGATGCTCGGTCCGGCCGACACCGCCGAGCAGCGCGAGTCGGTCTCCATGGCGATGCTCACCGTCATGGAGCGGCTGTCGCCCAATGAGCGCGCGGTGTACGTGCTGCGCGAGGCGTTCGGGTACGCGCACCGCGAGATCGCGGAGATCCTCGACCTCACCGAGGGGAACTGCCAGCAGATCCACCGGCGCGCCAGGCAGCACCTCACCGCCGACCGGGCCCGTACCGAGGTCGATGCGGTCGCCGCGCGGAAAGTCGTCGAGGAATTCCTCGCCGCGGCCCTCAGCGGCGACACCGAGCCGCTGATCCGGCTGCTCACCGACGACGCGGTCAGCGTGGCCGACGGCGGTGCCCGGGTTCAGGCCCGCAGGACCCCGGTCCTCGGTGCGCTCGGCATCGCGCGGTACCTGCGTGGCCTGTTCCGGCCGGGCGACGCCAAGCGAGCCAGTGTCGGTGGCAGTGCCGCCCTCCATGCCGCCGTTGTCAACGGCGGTCCTGCCGTGCTGATCTCGGCCGGCGAGCGGATCGTCGGCGTCATCTGCCTCGATGCGACCTCCGACGGCGTCGAGGCGATCCGGGCGATCCGGGCGATCCGCATCCAGGTCAACCCCGACAAACTGGAACGCATCACGCGCCAGTGGGCGGCCGCCGGCCCCCATCACCCCCTCGCACAGATGTGGTGACCCGCGTCACAACCGTTTCCTGTCAGGGATTGCGCGGCTGTCCGGTTCAGGAGGTGAGTCCCACCGGATAGGGAGCGAGCCAGCCATGAAGCACCGCATTGTCGTCCTCGGAGCCGGGTACGCCGGAGCCGTCACCGCCGGTCGCCTCGCCAGGCGGCTGCACCGCGACGACGTCGAGATCACCCTGGTCAACGGCGATCCCGAGTTCGTCGAGCGGGTACGTCTGCACCAGCTCGCGAGCGGGCAGGACCTGCCGCGCCGCCCGCTGCGCGATGTGTACGCGGGCACCGGCGTGCGGGTCCGGCCGGCGTGGGTCACCGCGGTCGATGCGGACCGCAAGACCGTCGATCTCACCAGCGAGCACGGCGCCGAGACCCTCGGCTACGACACCCTCGTGTACGCCCTGGGGAGCACCGTCGACGACCACGGCGTCCCCGGTGTCGCCGAGTACGCCCACCACGTCGCCGGGAAGCAGGACGCGCTGCGGCTGCGGGCGCGCCTCGGGGAGTTGGAGCCGGGTGGGACCGTGCTGGTCGCGGGCGGCGGCCTGACCGGAATCGAAGCAGCCGCCGAGATCGCCGAGGCACACCCGGACCTCAAGGTCGCCATTGCCGCCCGCGGCGGCCTCGGCGACTGGCTCGGCGACAAGGCCCGGCGCCACCTGCGCGGCGTCTTCGACCGGCTCGGCATCACCGTCCACGAGCGGGCCGACATCACGCGCGTCGAAGCGGACGGCGTGGTCACCGGTGCAGCCGGGGAGATCCCGGCCCAGGTGACCGTGTGGACCGCGGGCTTCACCGTGCACCCGATCGCGGCCGCCACCACCCTGGAGGTGTCCGACACCGGCCGGATCGTCGTCGACGGCACCATGCGCTCGGTCTCGCACCCCGATGTGTACGCGGTCGGCGACGCCGCGCTCGCCGAAGGAGCGGGCGGCAGGCCGCTGCGGATGTCCTGCGCCACGGCGACCCCCATGGCGTGGCAGGCCGCCGACGCCCTCGCCGCGCGCCTGACCGGTCGCAGGGTTCCCGAGACCGTGATCGGCTACGCCGCCCAGTGCATGAGCCTCGGACGCCGCGACGGCATCCTCCAGCGCGTGACCCACGACGATCAGGTCACCTCCACGGTCATCACGGGCCGGACCGGCGCCCGCATCAAGGAGTTCATCTGCGCGGTCGCGGCCTGGAGCGTCTCCCACCCGACTTTGATGCTGCCGAGCCGCCGCCGCCACCTCCCGGCGACCGCCGGAGCGGCGGAGCCCCGCCTCGCCACCCTGTGACGCGGCCGCCGCATCCGAATGCAGCGCAGCGGAGGCCGAAGCCGCCGCTGCCCGCGCCCTGCACCGCGCCGCGCCCGGACTCCTGGTAGGACCGGCAAGCCTGACGGCCCCTCTCCTGCCGGGAGCCCTTCACCCTCCGGACGGACCGTCGCATCGTCCGGAGGTCCGCCCGGCACCCGACACCGTTGCCGGAGCCGTCGCCGACGGCACGTCAGTGGTCGTGGCCGTGCCTGCCGAGGGTGTCCACGGGGGTCGCGCCGGGGCGGGTCCACTGCGGCACGGGGCGGCTGGTCGGGCCCCAGGTGGCGTTCCCGTCCGCGTCCGAGCGCCAGAACCAGCACGGGCTGCGCCCCTCGGGCCAGCCCTCGGGGTGGTCCTCCCACGCCTCGCCGCGGCCGTAGGGCGTCATGTCGAGCAGGTGGAGGGACCCGTTGACCGGCTCGTTGCCACGGCCCGTCGTGGAGTAGGTGAGGAAGGCGCGGTCGCCGTCGCGCAGGAAGCAGGTGAGGTAGCCCATGCTGCCGCCGACCGGCGCGTCCACGTCGCGCACCGAGTACCAGGGCTGGGTGTAGCCCATGAACTCGACGTAGGAGGCCACCTCGTCCGGGCGGCCCGTGGTCAGGATGGCGAACGAGACGCCGCGGGCGTTGAGGTAGACGGCGTCCTTCAGGTGCCAGGCCGTGGTGGTGCAGCCCTCGCACTGCCCCTGGTGCGGCGCGCCGTCGTACCACATGTGCTTGCAGACCACGAGCTCGTCGCGACCCTGGAACAGGTCCAGGAACGGGACCGGGCCGTCGGGTCCGACGACCTCGACCGTCCCGTCGAGCTCCACCATCGGCAGCCGGCGGCGGGCCGCGGCGATGGCGTCGCCCTCGCGGGTGTGGGCCTTCTCGCGGACCAGCAGCTCGTCACGGGCGGCCTGCCAGGTGGCCAGGTCGACCACGGGCGGGCGGCCGGGCGGCGCGGCGGCCGGGTCGTCCGGCGTGGTCGTCATGATGTCCTCCGTGGTGTCTCGTGCCGGGCAGGGCTGCGGGTTCAGCCTCCGTACGTGAATTCGTCGGGCGCGTCCCGATACCGTGCACGATGCGCAGGGCGTGCGCGTTCTGGGTGTCCCCCGAGGGGCGCGGGGTCGCCGCGGTGGCGGCGATCGCGGCGAGGGCCATGGTCCGGGCGCCGGTCAGCAGCGTCTGAGTCACCTGCGTCATACGTGCTCCTTGCATGTCACCGCGTCCGGGCGGCCGCTTGGCGCGCATCTGGGGGAGCACGCCCCTGGACCGGTGTCCGGGCCTCACTCCTGAAGTCGCATTGATCGTATTCATCGCGCTGGGTGATGTCTGGGCCGCGGGACTCCACGGCTCTGGGGGAGCTGCGGATTTCAGGCACCTGGTCCAATCCCGCACCGGTCCGCCGGACCGCCGGACCGCCCCCGGCCGGCGCGGCCGACGGCTCCTCGGATGCGCGGGAGGCGTCCTGGCGACTTCGCCGCGGGCATAGCGTTCACCCTCAGCCCATTGCAACCCGCGGGATGGGAGTTGTTGCATTAGATCGCAAACCATTGCAACGATTTCACGCCTCTCACCTGCAATGACTGAAATTAAGCGCAACGATCCTGTTGCCAGATCAATGAATGCAACGTAGCGTTTCCATCATCGAAAACAACGGTTCGAAGGAGAGCACGATGCAGAAGTTCGACACCACCACCCCGGTCTCGGTCGTCCTCGACATCCCCGCGGGACACATCCGGTTCATCGCCGCCGACCGGGCCGACACCACGGTCGAGATCCTCCCCGCGGACGCCTCTAAGAGCCGCGACGTGAAGGCGGCCGAGCAGACCACCGTCGCATACGGCGACGGCGTCCTGCGGATCGAAACCGCATCCGCGACGAACCGGATCATCGGTGCCACCGGATCCCTCGAGGTCACCGTCCAGCTCCCCGCCGGCTCCCACATCGAGGCGAAGACCGCCAGCGCCGAGTTCCACGGCGTCGGACGGCTCGGCGACGTCACCTTCGAAGGCGCGCAGGGCTCGGTCAAGCTCGAGGAGACCGCGAACGCCCGCCTCACCCTCCTCGCCGGCGACATCTCGGTCGGCCGCCTGGGCGGCCCCGCCGAGATCAGCACCCAGAAGGGCGACATCCGGATCGCCGAGGCCGTGCGCGGCACCGTCGAACTGCGCACCGAGGCCGGCGAGATCCAGGTCGGCGCCGCCTCCGGAGTCTCCGCCTCCCTGGACGCCGGCACCGCCCACGGCCGGATCCAGAACGCACTGCGGAACACCGACGGCGCCGCCGCCGGCCTGAACATCCGCGCGACCACCTCCTACGGCGACATCACCGCCCGCAGCCTCTGAAGGAGCACCCGCCCCTGGCCCTGTAGTTGTGGAGCGTGTCCGGACCGTGCCCCTAGGATGCGCAAGGACTGCATCGACCACCTGCGGGGGACGCGTTGAGAGAGTTGGCCTGCGTCGTACCAGAGGTCCGGGACCGGCTCGTTGTCCGGTTCGGAGCCGAGGTGCTCGGCTGGTGTGACGAGTTGCCGGCTCTCGTCGGCGAACTTGCCGCTCGCTGGAATCTGGATCTCGTCGCGGCGGATGGCGGAGGCACCTCGCGGGTGTTCCGCTGCTTCAGCCACACCGGCACGCCGGTGTGGCTGAAGCTGACGCCGGAGCCCGGGATCGCCCGGGAGGAGGCCGAAGCCTTGCGGGCCTGGGCGCAGACGCCGTCGGTCGTCACTCTGCTGGCACACGACCTCGCCGCCGGAGCCCTGCTGCTGGAGGACGTGGAACCAGGAGTGCCGGTGCGCCAGCTCTCTTGGGATCTGCCCGAGGTCGCGGCGCTGCTGCGGAACCTGCGGACCTCTCCTCCCGTGCCGGGAAAGCACTCGGTAGTGCAGCCTCTCTCACATCGGATCGACTTCCTGTTCGACTTGACTGACCGCAAGGTGGCGGCGGCCGGCATGAACGCTCCGATGGCCTCGGCGGTGCTCGGCCGGGGACGAGCGGCGGCACTGGACCTCGCCGCCAGCGGGCCGGTGGGCCTTGTGCATGGTGATCTTCATCCGGCCAACGTGCTGTCCGGTCCGAGCGCGCGCATGGTGGCGATCGATCCGAGGCCCGCGTGGGGCGACCCGGACTTCGACGCCGTGGACTGGGTGCTTGAAGGAGTTACAGGTCTCGCCGTGCTGGAGCAGAGGATCGAGAAGCTGGCGGCGCTGGTTCCCGGCCAGTCCCCCCAGCGTGTGCTGGGTTGGTGCCGAGCCCTGGCCGCCCTCATCGCAGTCCCCAGAATGTGCGCGGGGCGGGGCGACGCGGAGACTCGGTTCCTCATGACCTTGGCCGGCGGCTGATCCGCCCTGTGGCCGCAGCCCGCGGTGGTGCGGTCGAACGCCTCGGGCCGGCCGGCGTGTCGTCCAGGGCAAGGAAGCGAACCGTCATCGTGCCGCCCTCCGGTACCGCGCCAGCACGGCGGCGCCGACCGGCTCGGCGGACACGCACTCCAGGTACACGGGCGGGGCGCCGGCCGGGAAGAGCCGTTCGCCGGCGCCGAGGACCGTGGGGAAGGTCAGGAGCCGGTACTCGTCGATCAGGTCCGCGGCCATCAGCGCGTGGACGACGCTCAGGCTGCCCGTGATGATCACATCACGCCGTTCGCGCTTGACCGTGTCGACGAGGTCACCTTCGAGGATCCGGGAGTTGGCCCACGCCGATGCGTCGGTCAGCCTGCGGGAGGCGACCAGCTTCGGCACGGCGTTCATCCGCGCGGAGAACGGGTCGTCGCGTCCCGGCCAGAGCCGCGAGAACAGCTGCCAGGTCGTACGTCCCAGCAGCATGACCCCGTCGTCCAGCGCGCTCCCGAGCCTGAACTTGTCCCCGGCCACCGTCTCGGGGCCGTGCCGGAACGCCCAGCCGCCGAGCGGCGTGCCCCCGGACCCGTCCGGGTCGGACACGACCCCGTCCAGGGTGATGAACTCAATGACGATGACGCTCATGATGGGTGTCCCTTCGGTCGATGCTCACCCTTACGTACCGGCGGCATCGGCCCGACTCATCGCGCCTGGCGGAACTCGTCGAAAGAAATCCGCCGGGGCAGGTCAAACGCCTCGAACACGCTCGGATCGGCGAACACCACGTTGTGCGCGACCCGGCCGTCGGTGACCGTGAGGACCTGGAGCGTGTGCAGCCGGTGCCCGCCGCCGGGTTCCGGCGCGTACGCGGCGAGCGCGGGCTGCCCGTTGGCGGTCAGCTGCCTCATGCCCCAGCCCCTCCCGCGCATCTCGAACACGCGGTCCATGAACAGCCCGTAATCGCGGCTTCCGCGGTACCACAGCGGCACCGGCGGCATCTCCAGAACCGCCTCGTCGGTGAGGAGCCGCACGAGCGCAGGGACGTCGGCCGTCTCGAATGCCTCTACGTACCGTTGGATCACCGCGCGCACCCCGGGATCGCTCGGCTCCGTGACCTCGCCCGCGTCGCCTGCGTCCGCGACGGCGGCACGGGCTCGCTGCAGAGTGCTGTTGACGGCCGGGACCGTGGTCTCCAGCTGCGCGGCGACCTCGGCGGCACTGAACTCCAGCACCTCGCGGAGCACGAGCACGGCCCGCTGCCGCGGTGGGAGTACCTGCATCGCCGCCACCAGCGCGAGCCGCAGATCGGCCCGCACCCCCGTGTCGAACCGCGCGTCGGGGAACGGCTGCAGCCAGGGGATGTCGAACACCGGCGTGAGCGGCGCCCCGGGATCGTCGCTCGGCGTGCCCAGCCCGGACGGCAATGGCCGCCGCGCACGCCCCTCCAGCGCGGTCAGGCACACGTTGGTCGCGATCCGGTACAGCCAGGTCCGTACGGACGCGCGCGTGCTGTCGTACCGGTCGCGGGCCTTCCACGCGCGCAGCATCGTCTCCTGCACCAGGTCCTCGGCCTCGTGGAACGACCCCAGCATCCGGTAGCAGTACGCCACCAACTCGCCTCGGTACGGCTCGAAGTCCACGGACCCATCATGGCTGACGCGGGGCCGCCGCACGGCCGGGTGGCGCGGGCGGCGCGCCCCAGAGGGGGGCTACCGTAGGTTCGCGTTTTCTGTGTCCTTTTCTCACAGGCGATGTCCCTTGCCTGGCCCAAATGACACAGAAGTGAGACGAACGGTGTCCTGTCGCAGTGCAGCTGGCGGAGTCTCACTCGGTCTCATCCGAGCTGCCACATTCTCACTGCGTCGCGGTTGACCGCTGGCGGTTCGTATCGTCGAACCTTGGCTGGCCCGGCACTACCAGCAACTGGGGCCGCACAATGGACGCATCTGGGCAGGGAATACGGTGACGACGTGACGGAGACACTGCCCGCTGATGTGGCCCTCGTGCTGGAGGCCGTTCTCGGTGAGGATGATCCGGTCCACCTCGCACTTCGCCAGCAGGTGTCGCACATCCGTGTGCGAGAACGCTGCACGTGTGGGTGCGGCACCGCGTACTTCGATCTCGATACAGAAGCGGTGGAGCCGGCGCCGTCCGGGCCGGGCACTGTGGTGGCGGCCGAAGTCCAGATCTTCACGGAAGACGGAGAGTGCCCCGGCGAAGTGCTGGTCTTCGCGCAGGGCGGCTACTTGTCGTGGCTGGAGGTCTGCTCCTGGAGCGACGACATCGAGGTAACTCTGGCCACCGCTCAACGCTCGCTGCGCACTTGAAGCTGGAGCCCTTCATCGAGGGCTGGCTCCGTTTGTGACCTGGGGCGGTCGGCTCGCAACTCACGCGGGATTCCGCAGAAGCCAGATGCACCGAGAATCCCGAGCCGGGAGTTCTCATCCGACCTGGCAACCCCGCAGCTCAGCGCAAGATCCACAGACGAGCTCAATTCGACGGGACAAACGGCTGGGGTTTGACCCCGCGAGAGCGCAACGCTTCAGGCCGTCCCCGGACGCGTCGGAGGCGGGCTCACTGTTGCACCGGCCCCGCCGCGAGGGCGTCCAGCTGCTCCTTCGACGACGAGAGCCGGCCGGCTCGCAGGTCTTCGACCACCGTGCGCACCCACTCCAGCTCCGCGGCCGTCACCGCCCGCAGGTACTCGGTCTCCAGGCGGGTGATGCGCGGCAGCCCCCGCTCCGCCTCTGCGGCCATGGCCGCTTCCAGTCCGTCGAGCTGCTCCGCGAGGGCGTCGGCCCGCAGCTGCAGTACGTCCCCCATCTCTTCGGGCGTGAGCAGCAGCAGATTCGAGAGAGCGGCCGGGAACTCCGGGAACTCCTGCTTGGGCGCGGAGAGCATCTCCTCCAGCCAGGCGCGGGCGATCTCACGCCCCGCGTCGGTGACTTCGTACACGGTCCGCTCGGGGTACTGCTGATCGCGCCCGGTCTCGCGGACCGCGATCAGCCCGTCGCCGTTGAGTCTCTCGATCGTGCGGTAGAGGCTCGCACGCTGCCTGACGTTGACGACCTGCTCCTTGCCCCAGTCCTTGACCAGCCGCTGGATGCCGTACGGGTGCAGCGGCTTGTAGTGCAGCAGAGCCAGGACGGTCAGGGCGAGGGGGGAGCTGCGGGGAGCGGATGTGGTCATGGAGTCGATTTTAGCCCCGGAATAACTAGTTGACGAGATACTAGTTTCAGTGAAACTATCAAATCGTCAACGCGACACAGCCCCGAGAGGAACCACCGAGATGTCCCTCACTGAGCGCATCCACTCCGACCACGACCTCGTCAAGCACCTCGGCAACTGGACCGAGGCCGGCCACTTCGAGATCAAGGCCCGCCATGGCACCGCTGTCCTCGACCTCCGCTCCCCCGACCTCCCCGACGACGTCGAGATCCACCTCGACATGGACCGGGCCATGGTCAAGCTGCTCGTCGACGACGCCACCGCCATCGACCACTGGAACCTGAGGTGGACCGCCCGCGGCAAGGTCAAGGACTCCCAGTCCTCATCCACCCACAACACGACCGCCGGCCGCCGTGTCCGTCTGTCCGGCTCTGCGACGAACAGCGAAATCCGCATCCACCGCGGTGGCATCGCGATCCTGTCGGCGATGTTCTCCCGTGCGTACTTCCAGGATGTGCGCCGCGCACACAAAAGCGGCGGCGTACCGACGATCGACGACCCTGCGAGGGGGCACCAATCATGACCCGCATCGGCAAAGCCCGCACCGCGCTCGTCATCGGCGGCGGTATCGCAGGCCCGGTCGCCGCGATGGCCCTCCGCCAGGCAGGTATCGAGGCCGCCGTCCACGAGGCGTACGACTCCGCGGCCGATGGGGCCGGAGGCGGCATGACCATCGCTCCGAACGGCCAGAACGCCCTCGACGCGATCGGCGCGGGCGACCTCGTCCGCGCCATCGGCACACCGGTCACCGCCATGGGACTACGGAGCTGGACGGGCAAACACCTCGCGCAGTTCGCCCCGCCCTCCCGCCTCCCGTCCCTGCAGTTCGTCTGGCGCGCCGATCTCTACCGGGCGATCTACGACGAGGCGGAGCGCCGCTCCGTCCCCATCCACCACGGCAAGCGGCTGACCGGCACGACAGAAGCCGGCTCCGGTATCACCGCGCACTTCGCGGACGGTACGGAGGCGAGCGCCGATGTCCTCATCGGCGCCGACGGCATCCGCTCCACGGTCCGCTCCCTGATCGACCCGGCCGCAGCACAGCCGAACTACGCCGGCCTGGTCTGCTTCGGAGCGCGGATGCACCAGTCAGGGATGCCCTCCACTGACGGCGTCATGTACATGTGCTTCGGCAAGCGCGCGTTCTTCGGCTACCAGGTCTTCGAAGACTCCTCGGCGGTGTGGTTCGTGAACCTGCCCCACCGCGCCCCGATGACAGTCTCCGAGGCCCAGGCGATCGGCGCGAACGAGTGGATACGCATCCTGCGGAACGCCTTCGCCGACGACCGCACCCCTGCCCTCGAGATGATCAGCCGTACCAACGCCGGCGAGCTCCTCATCACCGGCCCGATGGAGAACATGCCGGGGGTCGCGAACTGGACCCACGGCCGCATGACCCTGATCGGCGACGCGGCCCACGCCGCCTCATCCAGCTCCGGGCAGGGCGCCTCCATCGCCGCCGAAAGCGCCGTCGAACTGGCGCGCTGCCTGCGGGACTTGCCCTACGGCCAGGCCTTCGCAGCATACGAACAACTGCGCCGCCCCCGCGTCGAACGCATCATCAAGCTCGGCGCCCGCACGAACAGCAACAAGACCGCGGGCCCGGTCGGCCGCGTACTGCGCGACCTCGTGATGCCGGCCACCATGAAGCTGATCAACCCGGAGAAGATGGCCTGGCAGTTCGACCACCACATCGACTGGGACGCGACGGCAGCCCCGCTCACGTGAACTCCAGCCCGTCCAGCGCTCTGGCGAGTTCCGGCAGACGGGCGGCGGGTGCCTTGGCAGCCAGCTCCGCATGGATCCGTATCGCCGCCTCGGACGGGGCGAGGGACTCCTCGCGGCGCTCCAGTGCGTCAGGCAGTCGGCGAGGTTGTCCAGCGCGGGCGATCACGATCCGACGGCGTTCTTCGATGCAGGGCGACGGCCTGAGGGGCTGGATTCCCGGCGGCCTCCGCGGAGGCGGAGGCCCGGTCCCGGCAGGTGATCGCCGCTTCAGGGCGCCCGGCCGGCCGGCGCGGGCACCCTGGCCATGGTCCGGCCCCGGCGCCGCAGTCACCGGTCGGGCAGCACACTCACGCTCACGGCCTTCGCCGTGGTCATGCGCGGACCGGGGTCAGCCGAGCTGCCGCCCGAGGAAGTCCAGCATCGGCTCCGCCGCGACGCTCCAGTAGGACCAGCCGTGGCCGCCCGGCTGCAGGACCACCTCGGCGTCCACGCCGCGGGCCGCGAAGGCGGTGTGCAGGTCTTCGGTCCCCGGCAGGTAGTTGGTGTCCTCGGTCCCGCAGCCGAGGTGGTAGCGGATGCGCCGGAGCCGGTCGGGCGCGGTGCGCCGGATGATGTCGGCCAGGTTGTACTCGCGGGATCGGTGCGTCAGCCGGGCGGATCCGGCCAGGTCCCGGCCGAAGGCATGGCCGAGGAAGCGGTTCCATTCCTCCATCGGCATCGCGCGGTAGCCCTCGTCGGTGAAGTGTGCCGTGCTCAGCCCGGCAGTGGCGCCGAACAGGCCCGGATAGCGCAGGGCGTACATCAGCGCACCGTAGCCGCCCATGGAGAGCCCGGCGACGGCCCTCTGCTCCGCCCGGCCGCCCAGTCCGTGGGCCTTTTCGACGGCCGGGACGAACTCCTTGATGAACATGTCCTCGTAGCGCAGGGCGTGGCCGCCGGATCCGGCGTCGTTGATGTAGAACGTCTCGTCCTGGCCTCCCCCCGGCTTGCCGGGGTCGCGCCGGGCGTCGGGCATGACGAGGGCGCACGCCGGGATCCGGCCCGCCGCGATGGCCCGTTCCAGGGTCTCCACGATGCCGCCCTTGACGACCCAGTCGGTGTGCTTCCCGCTCGCGCCGTGCAGCAGGAAGAGGAGCGGGATCCCGCGGTCCGGGCCGCCGCCCCGGGGTGCGGAGCTCACCCCGGCGGGCAGGTAGAGGCTGTACGGGACGTCCCGGCCGAGCAGCCGGCTGCGTACGGCCAGGTCGGTGCGCAGCGATGCGGTCCCGGAGGCGGACGAAGCGGGCGGGGTGGAGGCCGGCGCCGGTCCCGGCGCCCCGGGGCCGCCCCGCAGCAGGAAGGCCGCGGAGACGGCGGCCGCGAACGATCCGCCGGCCCCGGCCGCGAGCAGGGAACGGCGCGCGGGAAGTTTCACCATGGTTGCCTCACCTTCGGCACCGGATGTCCGTCCCGGCCGTCCTGCGCACGTGCCCGGCGGTCCGGATGCGGCGAAACCCACGCCCGTGCCGGGTGTGCGAGCGAGCGAGCGATGCTTGTAGCCGGTCCCAGGCGAGGGAGTTGCGGGGGCTTCTTCCCTCACGCGGCCGGGCGTTCACGGGACCTGACACATGACACGCCCGGCGTCCGCATCGAGGCAAGCAGCCGCGCCGGAGACCCGCAGAGGTCATCACCCAGCGGGCTACCGGCTACCGGCTGAGGACTGCGGCGGAGCCAGGTCGCACATGGTGCGGAACATTCCGAATGAGACACGTACGGGGATCGGGTGCACCGCACTCCGTCACGTGGAGCGGGAGAGCTGTGCGCGCACCCATTCGGGATCGGGGTTGACGTGCGGCCGACCCGCCACCACGACGGTCGGCACGGTCTCGTCGCCATGGTTGGCTGCCCGCACCACACTCGCCCCGGCCGGGTCGCGCCAGATGTCGACCCAGTGCAGTCGGCGGGCGCTGCGGCCCAACCGGATCCGCAGGCGCAGGCAGTACGTGCAGCCCGCCCGCCAGTAGACGATCGGTCGGCCGTCGACCGCGCTGCGGCGTTGTGCCTCCACCGCACCGATCGACCGTGGGAACGTCAGTGGCGAGTTCAGCCCTGCGAGCAGGACGAACATCAGCAGGAGCGGAACGGCGGCGCCGGGGAACCCCCGGACGGCCAGCATGGTCGCAACGAGTGAGCCGCAGACCAAGAGCAGCATCGGCAAGATCCAAGCGCGTGTCATGACGACGCAGACTATCGGTGGCGCAGCTTCGGCGGATCTGCGGCCAGGTGCGGCAGGCCCCCCGCCTGGATGCGGACGAGGGCTGCGCGAAACGCCGCCTTCATCGTCTCGGGGCCCTCGTACTTCGCCGCGAGCGGGTGGAGCCGGCAGGAGTTGCCGTTGCGTTCCCCGCTGCGCGGGCTGAGCACGATGTTCAGGTCGCCCAGGGGCGCCATGAGCCCGCTGACCGCCTGGGGCGTGACCCCGCACTCGGCCGCCATGTCCTTCTGCCGGACCGGGCGCCCATCCCGGATCACCCCTGCGGACCCCGCCCGCCGCGCGTGCGGAGTAGCACCCGTACGCCGGATGTGCCGGTTTCGGTGAAGACGCTTCAAGACGCCTTTCCGTCGACCTGAAGTGGCAGGTCGGCAAGACTGCTCCCCGCACCCGCGGGCTGATCCCGGGTGAGCGGGACCGCGTCGTGCCCCGTTGCGGCCCGTTGCGGCCCACGTGTTCCGCGGGAGTGCGGGCCGCATGGCGCGGTGGGTCATCGGGTGCCGGCGATCCATCGTTGGACGGCCGCGTTGGTGGTGTCGTCGAGTGCGGAGACGGCTTCGATGGCCTGAAGGTCTCCGGCGAGCGGTGGGACGCCGGCGGCGGTCAGCGCGGCGTGCAGGTCGAGGCGCCGGTGGTGTGCTGCGCTGATCAGGCCGAGGGGCCGCTCCGCCGGGTCCGGGGCCGGCACGGAGCTTTGGAGGCGAGTGTCCTCCCTGCTCTCGAATCCCCGCACACCGGGGAAGCGGTAGGGGTCGAGCGCCTCCTGTGGTTTCGGCGCGTGCGAGGAAGCTCGCCATGTGTCCATGCAAGGACCTCCTGGAGTCTGCCTGGTGGTGGGGGAGTTGCGAGGGTGCGGTACGGGGGCGGCGCCGGTGGGTGGCGGACCGGTTGTGTCCGGGCGTGGTGGGGGGCACGTGCTCACGCCCGCTGCTCCTGCAGGGCATGGGCGCCCGCGGCGATCACCTCGGCGAGCTGGTTGGCAACGGCGACGCTGCATCCGCCGAGCCGGACGAACCCGCGGGAGCCCAAGGGCCCGTCGTTGGACAGGGAGGGGAGGACCAACCCGGCGAGCGCGAGGGCTGCCTCGAGGTGGGTGACGGCGTCCAGGCCTGCCTGGTAGGCGGCGTCCTGAAGCCGCTTGTACTGGATTCGCTCAGCGTAGGAGAGCTCGTACACCATTTTTGTTGCTGTCCTCTCTCAGTAGATGGGGGGGGGAGGTGTGGCGCGGGGCGCGGGGTGTTTCAGCGCCTCCCGAGCCCGGCCGGGGTCCGGGGCGGCGCGGCGGGCCGTCGGACAGGTGGCAGCGGAGTCCGGGCAACGGGATGGCGCTCTGAGCTGCGGTATGTGAGGTGCCCGGGCCGGCTTCGCGTGCAGGGGGAGGCGGTGCGCGCAGGCCGTCGTGCCGAGTGCCGAGATTGTTCGGACCGCCCGTGACTTATCGGATTCGGTTGTCGTTCCTCAGATGAAAACGATCACTGCGGCTCTGGGAAGGAACACGTTCTCCATGCGGTTGGCGGCTGTTGCGCCCTTCGTTCCCGGCGCCGTATGCGGCGGCGCCGGCTCTGCGGCTCTGCGGTTGTCGGCGTGGCCTCGACTGCCACGGCAGACTCCGGCCCTGCCCGTCTCGGCGGATACTCCCTCCGCCAGGGCGTCGTCACGGCCTTCTCCGAGCTCGACGGCACCCGGCTGGCGTCTGTCAGACACGGAACTGGTTCGCACGGGCGGCGGACCGATCCCGGCCAGGGACTTCCCGGACGTGACCGTCATGCCCCGTAATGGAGCTTGGGGGCAGAGGAGGGCCTGGAGTTGCGGTGCCGTGGCGCCGGCTGACGGGGCGGCCGGGTGAGCGTGATCTGGCGGACGAGCTGCTGGAAGCAGGCGAGCGCGGCGATGGCGGGAAGGGTCGCCGCGGCCTCGGCGGCGAACGTTCTCGGCGCCTGGGCCACGCACAGGAGCGTGGCCAGGGTGGAGAACAACAGGACGATGGACCAGGAGTGGGCGGCGCGGCGCTGGTGCAGGGCCGCCCTGAGGATGGACAGGGAGGCGACCACCCAGGGTCCGTAGATCAGCAGCGGCCACCAGCTGACCACGTCGTGGGCGGTGTGGGGCACGGCACTGTGCCGCAGGGCATCGCAGAGGGCAAGGCCGCTGAGGACGCTCACGACGGCGGCGATGAGCGCGACCAGTACAGCTGTGAAGAGGCTCCCCGTTCGCATCAGGGCCGCTGCCGGCGCCTTCGCCGTGGCAGTCCGGCGGTGCCCGCCGGACACTTCTGGCTCCGGCAGCCCGATGATGCCCGGAGCTCCGGCTACCAGCCCGGTGGTGCTCATCGTGTCGTGTGGTTCGTCGAAGACGACCCGGTCGAAGGGCTCCGGCTGGCCGGCGGCGGCCATGCCCCCCTGGAGAAGACAGGCGAGCTCCTCCGCCGGATCCCATGCGCCGTTCGCCTGGCCCAGTCCGAACGGCGCATGCCCCGTGGCGATGTGCTGTTCGGGTTCCGGCCCGGGCCGGAACAAGAGGGCCTCCGGCTGGGTGTGGAAGCTGTTCCAGTCGTGATGACCGTATGGTTCATACACGGGAGACGTGCCTCACTTGGTCGTCGGTGTACATTCCGGATGCAGCCACGTCGTGCGACCGTCGGTTGAATTCGCGATGGATCGTGCTGATTGCTTCCAGGAAGTCCTCAAGGATTGAGGACGAGTAATTTAGCTCGATTTTCCGACCTTCATGATGCAGAGTCGCGTTCTCGCTCTGGGCGCGGTCCGATGAAGCCGGTGTGAATGTCCATTTACCCATCCGGGCGGCCCCGGGGCGAACGGGGAGACCTTCCTCTGCCGCGTATCGATGGAAGGTTGCACCGAGGCTTGCTCTTGTCATAGTCCAACCAACGCTTCCGGCGTCGGGCAGGGTGTGCGCCATGCGGGTGATGATGGCCGAGCGCACGAGTGTTGACCGTCTGCTTTCATCGTTTCTGCACGCGTGTCGAACCCGTCACGACCGCGCTCCGCACACCCCGCCCGGGGTGCATCTTCGCAGCTCAGACCGGTTACGGTGCGGTGGCGTGCCGGGGTGTCGCGGGGGCGGTGTCCGCGTCGGCCGGCTGCCCGCTCGCGCAGGTTTCGGCGTAGCCCGAGTGGGGGTCGGCGGTACGCCGTGCTGCCGGTCCGTCATGCCCCGTTCGGCCCGCCGCCTCATGTAAATCAGACATTACTGCAACCCGACAGGGTGCTGCACATGGCTGCAATAAGAGCACGGGGCATAACTCTGCATATGCCGCTGCGTTATGTCGAGATGTTGCTGAGGGCTCGGCTGCGGGCCCCGCTTGCGAATCCGTCACCGGAAAGGGCCCGCTGTGGCAGATGTGTTGATGAGGCTTGTGCTGATCTGTGCAGTACTAGGTGCGTTCTGGGGCGCATTGGCATCGTCGGGGGTGGGCCGGATGCGGCACAGGGACGTTCTCGAACTGAGGCGCCAGCAGCGCTTCAGGTACGTCCTGGACCGGAATGCGAATGCCCCCTGGCTCGCCGGCCAGGAAGTACCGGCGGCTGCCGCGCCGGCGCGAGAACGCGCCGGCAGTGCGACGTGCGCCGTCTGCGGAGCCCTGTCCGGCTGGGAAGGCGGCGTTCCCGGCTGAGCGCCGACGCTGCCACCGCTTACGAGGGTCGGGTGTGGATCCGGATGGTGTCGCGGATGAACCGGCGGCTCTGTTCGGGGCCGAGTGCTTTTGCCTGGAGGTGGTCGTAGATGAAGTGGTAGGGCCGGCGGTCCGCGGGCTTCTCCAGGTAGAGGCCGCTGGTGTAGCGCTCCAGGTACACGACTCCCGCGTCGCCGCCGGGGAACGTGAGGATGGAGAACTGCCCCGAGACGCCGGGGTGGGCTCCTGCGCTGTGCGGGAGGATCTGCACGGTGATGTGGGGCTGGGCGCTGAGGCGGTTCAGATGCTTGAGCTGTTCGCGCATGACGTCGGCGGTGCCGACGGTGCGGTGTAACGCCGATTCGTCCAGGACGACCCACAAGCGCAAGAGACGGGCGGGGTGGTGGGCGCGATGCTGGCGCCGCAGCCGCAGCTCGAGATGGGTGGCGGCCTCCTCGGCTGTGAAGTGAGGGTTCGTTTCCTCAATGACCGTGGCGGCGTAGGCGGGGGTCTGCAGCAGGCCGGGGATCAGCAGTGGCTCGTAGGCGTGGATGGAGGCCGCCTCCGTCTCCATTCCGACGAACACGCCGTAGGGGACGTCGCCGTAGGCGACCCACCAGCCCTGCCGGCCGGATTCCTCCGCCATCCGCATCATCGCGGCGACGAGCGACTGGTCGGTGACCCCGTAGAGCTCACACAGATCACGCACGTCACGGGGGTTGATGGCGCGACGGCCCGTCTCCAGCAGGCTGATCTTGGACTGTGACACGAGTAGCCGACCCGCCACCTGCTGGGACGTCATGCCCGCGGCACGGCGCAGCCGGCGAAGTTCCGCACCCAGGCGGCGTCTTCTGATGGTGGGGCTTCCGTTCGCCGGCATGGGCGGTCTACTCCAACTGCAGGACCTCAGGCAGAAATGCACACGCCAAGGCAAGTGGCAAAAGCATTCTGCACATCCGAACCGACGAGGAGCAGACCCGGACGACGAAGATCACCTATCCGGCCCAAGGGGCAACGCCCGGAGCGACGCCCCGGCGCCAGACGGCCCGTCGGACCCGCGCCGAGCGCCGTCAGATGTCCGGGGGCCGCCCGGGGGCCGTCCGCCCACAGCCCCTGCGAGGCCGTCCGTTGGAGGACGAGCACGTACGTGCGTCCGTTGACGCCGGCGTCCAGGCCGGGACGAGCTGCGCGGCACTGGGCCAGGCCTTGGTGAAGGCCACCGCCGGGAGCGAGCCCGGCAAGCACTCACAGGCACAGGCACAGGCAGGCCGTGAAGGACGTGTTCTATTCCCCCGGGCTCGGCTCCACGAAGAATCTGCGGATCGACCCCGCCTCCGGGTGCCGCTGGCCACCGTGCTCGCGGACCACGCGGGCGACGCTCATGAGGTGCTCGCAGGACTCGACTCCCAGTACGTCGTCAAGGCGGATCCGGACGACGACCCGTGGGAGTCCTCCGGCACCTGTCACCTGGCCGTCTCCCATCCGGTCTTCCGCAACGTCGTGCGAGCCGTCGCCGAGGACCCGCAGGCGTACGCGATCCTGCGGCTGGCGGAGACGCGGTACGCGGCGCAGCAGCTCGCCGCCGTCCCCGGCGAGGCGACGGGCGCCGCCTTCGACCTCCCGCCGACGAAGAACGCCCGCGCCCTCGCCATCCTGGACGGCCTCACCGACAAGTACGGCCGTGGCCTGGCGGACCGCCGTCCTCGACCACCTGGTCCACGCGCCGGCCGACCAGTTCACGGAGGCCTGGCTCCGGGGGCTGAAGGACACTCCGCAGGACCGGCTCACCGACCGGCTCAGCGCGCAGAGCGTCGACATGGCCCGTACGTGGACGCAGGCGCGGAACACGGACGAGGAGACCCGGCAGGTGCTGCTGGCCGAGGTGACGCGAAGCGCTCAGACCGCCTTCTCGGAGGCCACGCACTGAGGGCCGTCAAGGAGGAATGCCGTCGTCGGGGAGGTTCGGACCCGCCGCGGCGTGGCCGCCACTACCAGGCTCCGGTCACCCTCGCCTGCCTACGCCGCCGGCTCCCATGACTGTGCGGACACGCCTTACGCCCTGTCGCCAAAGGAGCGCCTGGCCCGCGGCTACCGGGACGACAGGACCTGGTGCCGGATCCGGGACAGGTCCTGCCCGGCCAGCTCCGGCCGGGCCTCCAGCGTGGCGCGGACCGCCTCCAGGATCGGCAGCGGGGCGTGCGCGGTGGCCAGGGCCACGTCCTTGGCGGCCAGTGCCACCGGGAAGTGGGAGCCCTCGGCGAAGGCCCGCGCCACCGCGCCCGCGAGGGGTCCCTTGGCCAGCTGCTCGCGGACCAGGCCGGCCGGCAGCCCGAGCGCGCCGCCCAGCGCCAGCGCCTCGGCGACCAGGCCGACGCCGCCGACCACCGCGTTGATCAGGACCAGCTTGAGGGCGGCCCCCGAGCCCAGTGGCCCGCATTCGGTGACCGCGCCGAGCGTGTCGAGGACCGTACGGACCGGGCCCGGCAGCGGGGTGCCGCCCGCCAGCACCCACAGGTCCCCGGTGGCCGCCCGGTCCACGCTGCCCATCACGGGGGCGTCGGTCAGCGTCACCCCGGCGGGCAGCAGGGCGGCCAGTTCCCGCACCTGCTCCGGGCCGACGGTCGAGGTGTCGATCCAGTGGGTGCCGGGGCCGACGGCGGGCAGGACCTCGTGCGCGACGGCCCGCAGGGCGGCCGGGTCGGCCAGCATCGTGATCACGAGCTCCGCGCCGCGTACCGCTTCGGCGGGTGTCGCGGCGGCGGTTGCCCCCGCCGCCGCCAGTGGGGCCGTCTTGGCGGCCGTCCGGTTCCAGACCGTCACCGCGTGGCCCCGGTCGTGGAGATGACGGGCCATCGGAGCGCCCATGTGGCCGAGCCCCAGGAAGGCGATCTTCCGCGCCGGGCCCGCGTCTTCGTGTGTGTTCTTCGCTGCTGCGTCCATGACCTCGAGGCTAGATTCCACCCATCCATGCGACAAGCGAATGTCTAGCATGGCTGCCATGCCCAGTTCGCATAGCCCCAGTCCGCATAACCCCAGTCCGTACAGCCCCGGTTCGTACAGCCCCGGTTCGCACAGCCTCTACGAGGTGTTCCTGCGCGTGGCCCGGCTCGCCTCCTTCACCGCCGCCGCCCGTTCCCTCGGTTACACCCAGTCCGCGATCTCCCGCCAGATCCAAACCCTCGAGGAGGAGTGGGGCGCCCCGCTCTTCGACCGCCTCCCGCGCGGGGTCCGCCTCACCGAGGCCGGCCGGATCCTGCTCCCGCACGCCGAAGCCGTCGGCGAGCGGCTGCGCACCGCCCGCGCCGAACTCGACGCGCTGCGCAGCCTGGAGACGGGCCGCCTGCGGATCGGCGCCTTCGCCACCGCCGACGCGGCCCTGATCCCGCGCGCCCTCGCCGCGTTCCGGGCCCGCCACCCCGCCGTCACCGTCACCCGCGCCGAAGGGCTCTCCACCCGGCTGCTGGCCCTCCTGTCCGCCGGGGAGCTCGACGTGGCCGTCGTCGCCGGCGCCTCCGACCGGCCGCCCGGGGACTGCGTGGCCCACCATCTGCTGGACGAGCGGATGTACGTGGCGCTGCCCCTCGGCCACCGGCTCGCCGGGCTCACCGACGTACGGCTGGCCGAACTGGCCGACGAGGAGTGGCTGGCGGCCGGCCCGGATCCGGCCGAGACCCTGCTGCGCTCCGCCGTCGCGGACGGCTTCCGGCCGCGCATGGGCTTCGCCGTCGCCGACTGGGTGGCGAAGCAGGGCTTCGTCGCGGCCGGGCTCGGCGTCACCCTGATTCCGGCGCTCGCCGCCTCCTCCGCGCGGCCCGACCTCGCGCTGGTGCCCCTGCACCCCGAGGACACCCCGTGCCGGCGGGTCTACGCCGCGACCCCGCGCGGGCTCGCCCCCTCGCCCGCGGCCGAGGCCTTCCTCACCCTGCTGCGGGAGGTCGCGGACGGGCTGGCACCCTGAACCGGTTGAAGACCGCCGCCGCGCAGCCGGCCTGCGCACCGGCCGGCGTGTCCGCCAACGCCGCGCAGCCGGCCGCCCTCGCTGTCCGCACGGGCGGCCCCGCGGCCCCCGTTCCGTCAGGCTTCGTCCAGCACCGCCCGGATCACGTGCCGGGCGTTGTGTGCCATCGCGGGGTTCGTCCTGCGGTAGTACGGCAGGGCGATCAGCGCCTGTGAGAGCGTCCCCCCCGGCCGCGGATCCAGGTCGCCTCGTCCACGGCCAGCGCCTCGCGGAAGACTTCCCTCGCACCGGGCGGCAGCAGATTCCACGCCGGGAACAGATCGCAGGCCGGATCTCCCACCCCCATGCACCCGAAGTCGATCACCGAGGCCAGCCTGCCCCCGTCGACCAGCAAGTTGCCCGGCATCAGATCGGCATGCAGCCACACCGGCGGCCCGTCCCACCCAGGGGCTCGCAGCGCCTCCTCCCACACGGCGGCCGCGGCATCGCAGTCGACGTCCTCCTGCGGGATCCCGCGCAGTTCCTCGATCGCCGCCCGGGTCTCCGCGTCCTGCGAGGCGAGCGGCCCGCCCCGGTGGGCGTTCGGCGCAGCCGGCAGGGTGATGCTCCGCATCGCCGCCACGAATGCGGCCAGGTCCTCGGCCAGCAGCACGGGCTCGCTCAGTGCCCCCGCTTCGGGAAGCTCGCCCGCCAGCCACCGGTACACCGCCCACGGCCACGGATACCCGTGGGCGGGCTCCCCGGCGCCGAGCACCTCGGGGACGCGCGTGGGCAGGTGCGGTGCGAGGCGGGGCAGCCACTCCCGCTCCATCGACACGTCCTCGGCCCCGCCCTGCACCAGCGGCAGCCGTACGACCAGGTCGTCGCCCAGCCGGTACATGGCATTGACCGTCCCGCCGGACGGCCACCGCTCCACCGCCAGCCCCGCCCACTGAGGGAACTGCCCGGCGACCAGCCGCCGTACGAGGCCTTCGTCCATGGGGCGCATACCGGGATGCATCTGTCCTGTGCTCATGGACGTCATCCGATCGCCGGACACCGACGGGCGTCAAACGCCTTTCCGGCCGTCACCGACAACGGCGGGGTCTTCGGCCCGGGACGGCTCACACCCGACGAACGACGGTGCTCCGGCGCAGATCACCGGCCGAGGATCTTCCGTTCGTAGCCCACGGCCACCGCCGCGGCGCGGTCCTTGGCGCCGAGTTTGGCGAAGACGTGGGTCAGATGGGTTTTCACCGTGGCCTCGCTGATGAACAGCGCGCGGGCGATCTCCCGGTTGGAGGTGCCCTTGGCGACCAGTTCGAGGACCTCGCGCTCGCGGGCCGAGAGGGGCTCGTCCGCGGGGGGCGCCGGGTTGCGGACCGCCGAGACCAGGCGGGAGGCGACCGCCGGGGAGAGCACGCTGCGTCCCTCGGCCGCGGCCCGCACCGCGGCGAACAGCTCCTCGCGCGGGGCGTCCTTGAGGAGGTAGCCGGTGGCGCCTGCCTCGATCGCGGGCAGGGTATCCGAGTCGGTGTCGTAGGTCGTCAGGACCAGGACCCTGGAGCGCAGGCCGCGCCGGGTGAGCTCCGCGATGGCGGCCACTCCGCCGCCGCCCGGCATCCGGAGGTCCATCAGGACGACGTCCGGGTCGAGGCGCTCGGCGAGCTCGACGCCCTCCACCCCGTCGGAGGCCTCGGCGAGCACCTCGAAGCCCTCGGCGGACGCGAACATGCCGCGCAGGCCGTCCCGTACAACGGGGTGGTCATCGCAGATCAGCAGGGTGATGGCGGCATCAATGGTCATGGCAGTGTCAATGGTCATGGGGCACCAACGGTACGCGGGCACAGACCGCGGTGCCGTGGCCGGGTTCCGACTCGACGGTCACGGTGCCCGCGATGCGCTCCGTACGGGCCCGCATGCCGTCGAGGCCGAATCCGTGGGTACCGGAGCGGGGCGGCAGGCCGAGCGGGTCGAAGCCGCGGCCGTCGTCGCGTACGTCGAGCGACACCTCGTCACCCATGAAGGAGAGGGTGACGCCCACCCGGGAAGCACCCGCGTGGCGGCCCGCGTTGGCCAGCGCCTCCTGCGCGACGCGCAGCAGCGTTGCCTCGATCTCCTCGTGCAGCTGCTGGGCCGTTCCCGTGACGGTGAAGTCGGCGCGCACCCCGTGCCGGGTTCCCCATGCGGCCACGGTCCGGTGCAACGCCTCGTGGAGCAGGTCGTGTTCGAGGTCGAGGGGGCTGAGGTTCTGCACGGACCGGCGGGCCTCGCCGAGGCTGTGGCGGGCCAGTGCCTGGGCGCTGGCGAGGTGGTCCCGCATGGTGTCCGGATCCGAGCCCACGGCGACGACCTGGAGCTGGGCGATGATCCCGGTCAGGCCCTGTGCGATGGTGTCGTGGATCTCGGCGGCGAGCCGGCGGCGCTCGTCCGCGACGCCCGCCTCCCGTGCCTGGAGGAGGAGCTGGGCGTGGAGGGCGGCGTTCTCGTCGAGGGCCTGCCGGAGCCGGGCGTTGGCGGTCTCGAGCTCGCCGATGGTCTGCGCCTGGAGGCGCGCCCGCTCCTCCTCCTGTTCGGCGAAGTGGTGGAAGACGGTGAGCAGGGCGATGTTGACACCCATCAGGGCTCCGAAGACGACCCAGCCCATGGACCCCTTGGGCGGCAGCCCGCCGGACTGGGAGCCCGACATCGTGATGACGCTGGCGAGCAGGCCGACCCGGACCCAGCGGCGGGGCAGCAGCCGGTCGGCGCCGAAGTAGCCGATGACGGCGTAGAAGGCGAAGAACGGGTTGAGCCACGTCAGGGCGAAGCCGAGGGCCCAGCGCAGGGCGTAGTAGGCGCCTGCGGCGGCCGACGGTCCGGGGCGGGCGGCCCGGAGCCGGCCCCAGCCGAGCTGGAGCAGCAGGGCGCAGCCGACCAGGCCGGCGGCGGCCCGGCGGTCGGCGGTGCTCATCATCAGGTCCGCGGTGGCGGCGGCGATCAGGGAGGCCGTGCCGAGGAGGGCGTAGGGTCCCCAGCGGTGGAAGGCCTCCCACCGCTCGTCGACCCTCAACCGCTGTACCTGCAACCGCTGCATCTGCAACGGCTGTACCTGCAACCGCTGTACGTGTGACTGCTCTGCCTGTGACTGCCCTGCTGGAGGCGTCCCGCCGTGGCTCATGGACACAGTGTCGGCGGTCATTCCCAGCGGAACCAGCGGGATGCCGCGCCGGTGAGGAGGACCGACCACACCGCGAGGACGCCGAGGTGGCCCCAGCCCGGCCAGTTGCCCGCCGCGGCCTCGTTCAGGGCCTGCGCGGCGGCTCCGAACGGGAGGAGCCCGGCGATCCGGGCGAGGGTGTCGGGCATGGCCTGGACGGGCAGCCACAAACCGGCGCTGAACATCATCGGGAAGAACAGCCCCGCCCCGGCCGCGTTCGCGACCTTCGAGGTGGGTGAGAGCGCGGAGACCAGGGCTCCGCACGCGAGGGCGCTGAGGACGGCGAGGGCCAGCGCGACGAGGTACCCGGGGAACTGGCGGGGCAGTGCCACCCCGAAGGCGAGCCGGCCGACGGTGATCGAGAGGAGGGCGGAGACCGCCGCCGCGGCGCCGTGGAGCCCCATCTGGGTGCCGAGCACCGCGCCGGGGCGGACGGGGGTGAGGGACATCCGGCGCAGGATCCCGCGCTCCCGGTAGCCGGTGATGACCGGGGGCATGGCCTGCAGCCCGGCCATCACCAGGGACAGCAGGACCGCGATGGGGACGTACGCGTCGACGAAGACGATCCCGTGCAGGTCCTCGGCGGGTTCGTCGAAGCCGGGGATGTTGCCGATGACCACCAGCAGCACGGTGGGGAACACCATGATCCAGAAGAGCCCGGCGGGTTCCCGGCGGAACAGCCGGGTCTCGACCTTCAGGACGGCGAGGGCAGCGGTGCGGGACGTACGGGGCCCTCGGGAGCGGCGGCCGGCAGCCGGACGGTCGGGTGCGGTGGGAGCGGTGGGTGCGGTGGTCATGCCGATTCCTCCGTGAGGTCCAGGAACGCATCGTCGAGCGTGGCTTCGGTGATGCGCAGTTGGCGGGCGGTGATGTGGTGCCGGGCGAGGAGGGCGGTGGCGATGCCCGCGGTCTCGTCGCTGCCGTGGAGGGAGATGCGGCCGTTCTTCTCGGTGAGCCGGGCGGCGCGGCCCAGTTCGGCGAGGAGGTCCTCGCCGAGCGGTACCGACGGGGTGAAGGAGATGACGGTGGAACCGGAAGACCGGCGGATCAGGCCGGACGGGGTGTCGAGTGCGGCGACCCGCCCCTTGTCGATGACGGCGATCCGGTCGCAGAGGCGCTCGGCCTCCTCCATGAAGTGCGTGACGAGGAGGACGGTGACGCCGCTGTGGCGGACGTCCTCGATCAGCTCCCAGGTGTCGCGGCGGGCTCGCGGGTCGAGCCCGGTGGTGAGCTCGTCGAGTACGACCACTGTGGGGCGGCCGATGAGGGCGAGCGCGATGGACAGCCGCTGCTTCTGGCCACCGGACAGCCGGGCGAAGCGGGTGCCGAGCGTGCCGGTCAGGCCGAGGCGTTCGGCGAGCTGCCGCCAGTCGGCGGGGGCCGGATAGAAGGCGGCGTACAGCTCCAGCGCCTCGCGCACGGTGATCTTGGGCTGCAGCTCGCTCTCCTGGAGCTGGGCGCCGAGGATGCCGGTCACCCGGTCGTGGTCGGCGACCGGGTCGTACCCGGCGACCCTGACCGTCCCGGCGTCGGGGATCCGGAGCCCTTCGACGCACTCCACGGTCGTGGTCTTGCCCGCGCCGTTGGGCCCGAGGATTCCGAAGATCTCCCCCTCCTCGACGGCGAAGCCGACTCCGTCGACGGCGGGCCTGCGCCCGTAGGTCTTGCGCAGTCCGTCCACTTCGATGATTGCCATGCCACGAGGATCACGGCGGGCGGGGTGCCGGCGCATCGCCCATCGCGCTCGAAGCCGCATCAACCGATCGGTTGACCGCGCGCTACGACCGCGCGCTACGACCGCGCGCTACGACCGCGCGCTACGACCGCGCGCTACGACCGCGCGCTACGACCGCGCGGGCAGGGCCGCGCGGGCAGGGCAAGCCGCGGCGCCGGCCCCGCCTGATCCGAAGGGTTGCGCATCCCGCCCGGGAACCGATGCCGGGATCCGCCGAAATCGCGCCCCGGCCGCCGGCAGGGGCGCGCTACGGCGCCGGAGGGGTCCAGTAGTCGGGGCCGCCGCCACGCCACTCGACGAGGGCGGGGTCCGTGAGGTCGAAGTCCTCGGCGTTCTCCATCCCCGTGGCGGCGAGGAAGACGGCTATGTCGCTGATCCGGTACGCCGTGCCCAGGCTCTGCCCCTCGCACCGCACCCGGCGCCATCCGCGGTGGTCCGGGGGATGGACGACCAGGCGGGGAGCCGCTGTCGGCATGTCTTCGTCCGCGGCGTCCGGGACCGCAGTGCCGTGTCCCCGGTCGCCACCGGGGCAGGCGCTCGTCATGCCGCCCTCGCCCAGGCCCGGGCCCTCGCCGCGCGGCGGAGCTCGGCCGGGCCGCCCGCCGTACGGACCGGGCGGGACCAGTAGGGGTGGAGGGAGATCGCGCACGAGAGCGCGATCAGCCGGCGGCGGAGCGTGGTCGTGCCGGCTGCTGCGGGCCGCCGGGCCAGTTCCCGGTAGGTACGGAGCCAGTCGGCCTGGAGCCCGATCAGGTCGTCGGGGAAGGAGGTGCACTGCATCCACCAATTCAAGCATGTGTTCGATTTATGGTGCGAATGGGAGCGCAGGCCAAGCGTGCTCGGTCACAGGCGGATGTGGCGTCCGCTGCACCAGTGAGGGCCGTGGCGCGGGATACTGACCGCATGGCTCAGCTCTCCTCTCCCGTCTCACCGGCGCTGCCCGCCGCCGAGGTCCTGCGCGAGCGGTACACCAACCGCCTGCCCGCCTCCCTCGGCCAGCTGGCCGGCCCGTCCCGCGGAGTGGTCGAGCTGCCCCTGCACATCGCCTGGTCCGGGCTGCGCGCGTACGACCTGGACCGGCCCCGGCAGCGGATGAGCCTGTACCGCACCGTCCTGGCCGAAGGCCAGCGCGACGACCTCACCGCGCTCCTCGACCGCGACCTGCTCACCGAGCAGTGGCCCGTCCTGCGCACCCTGGTCAGCCGGCACATCCGGCAGGTCTGGGAGGAGCGCTTCCCCCAGCTCGCGGCCCGGACCCGGACGACGTCCGCGGCGTGAACCTCAGCGCACTCCACCGCCGGCTCCTGGCCGACGTCATCGCCATCGGCACCCCGTACCCGCTCGTGATCACCGGCGGCTACGCCGTGCAGGCCCACGGCCTCGTCGACCGCCTCAGCCAGGACCTCGACGTCGCCACCGAGAACCCCGCCCCCATGGGCGACATCACCGCCGACCTGACCCACGAGCTGGCCAAACGCGGCTGGCAGGTCGCCGTCATCGCCGTCGACCCGCTGTCGGCCCGCCTGATGGTCACCGACCCCGCAGACGGCGCCGAATGCGAAGTCGACATCCTCAAAGAGAACCTGTGGAGCGCCCCGGCCCACACCGAGTACGGCCCGGTCCTCGCCCTCGACGACGTCATCGGCACCAAGGTCCGCGCCCTGGCCGACCGCGGCGCCGTCCGCGACCTCATCGACGTCCACGCCGCCTCCCGCATGCGCACCACCACCGAACTCGAGCACCTGGGCCGCCGGCACGGCCGCGACGAGTTCCGCCTCGAGGACCTCCACGACCGCCTCGCCGGCGCCGACTGGTACGACGACGAGGAGTTCCACGCGTACGGCCTCGACCACGCGGCCATCACCGCTCTGAGGGGCTGGGCCCGGCACTGGGCCACCGGCCTCGAGCAGCGACTCGCCCGCGACACGTGCGACGGCACCCTCTGACACCGCCGCACCCCCCATATCTCTGCCCGGCAAGGCTGCCCACACCTGACAGCCACCTGGCCGCAGGCGACGTCGGCGCCGATGGCGGCTCGCGATCCTGGCCGGCTGCTGCGCGCTCTGGCCGGCGCCGTCGTCCTCGGGGTGCCGGTAAGAACCGTGTCACCAGCCGCAAACGAGCGGTCAGGGCTTCGTGGCCTCGGTCTTCTTGGGCTGGCGAAGGACGGTTTGGTCTTGTCGAGGTGCCTGTACACCGTCGAGCGCGACTCGCCGAACATGTCGGCGATCTGCTGGACCGTCTTCTCCCGCTCGTCGTAGAGCCGTTGGGCAAGCGCAGCCTGGTCCCCGGTGAGCTTCGGCCTGCCCCCGCCTCTGCGTGGCCATCGTCGACCGCCTCACGGCGGTACATCATCGAGACCGGCACCGACTTCTACCGCCTCGCCACCACCCGAGCCCGCGCCGAGCACAAAGCCGTCGGCTGAGAAGCCGCTCGGGACGGGCCGCCTGTCGATGGCCGCCGACGGCGCACGGACTGCCCGCCTCCCCATGCCCGCCACCGCTGCCGGCGAGGACCCGGACGCGGCCGACGCCTCCGCCCGGGGCACGGCCGCCGAGCTGGTCCTGGCCATGTACGGCCGTATTCCGGTGGACGCCCTGGAGCTGGACGGCGACCGACGCCTCTTCGACCTGCTCGTGGCCTGGGACCCGGAGGAGTAGGACGTGACGATGCGCCACCTGCCGCCAGGACTACGACGAGGCCGACGGTAAGGCTGCCGCGCATCACAGCGAGCCCGTCGACTGCGGCCGGTCGTGCCGCAGCGACGGGCGCCCGCGCCGGTGTTCTGGCGCCCGGCGGAACTACGCCGCGCTGTTCTCCGCGGGCTTCTGCTGGGCGGTGGGGGACGGCTTGCCCTCGCAGCCGCAGCCGCCGCGCTGGACGGTGAAGCGGCGGCGCGGCGCCGGGGCGGCGGGAGCGGCGGAGTCGGCGGCGGCGGAAGCGGCGGCGGAAGCGGCGGCGCTCGGGAGGGTGTACTCGGTCATGTGTCCTGCTTTCCGGTGGGTGCGGAGCCGGTACGGCTCCGCACGAAGGCGATCTGGGCGGACACGGCGTCCGCGCCGACCTCGGCGCGGGCGCCGGCGTGGCCGGTGGAGCGCAGCCGGAAGTCGGTCCGACTTCCGGGTTCAGGGCCGGGTGGAGCCCCAGGAGAACCCTGCGAACGCCGGACGGCCGGCAGGGGCCTGCGGCGCTGCCTCCACCCGGGGCGTGAGCGAGCGGACCAGGGTCTGCGGCCCGGCCGTCGACAGCCGGCGCGCGGCGTGGGCGGCCCTTTCGGCCAGTCCCTGTGCCGTGCCCGGTTCGTAGAGTGCGGAGTCGTACTGGAGGAGCAGTCTCAAGCCGCTCGAGTAACGCGCGAACTGGAACGAGAGGTCGAACAGGCCCTCGTCCAGCGGGATGGGGCCGCCGGTGAGCCGGAGCGCGCCCGGCCCGGTGTCGATCTCGTCCCAGAGGGTCACCCACACGTCGAAGAACGGGTTGCGGCCCGGGTTCCGCGGTGGTTCCAGGGTGCGCACCAGCTCGCTGAAGGGCAGCCCGCCGTGGTCCATCGCGCCGACCGCCTGGTCCGCGAGGTCGTCGACCAGCGCGACGCAGGGCGATCCGCCCTGTACGGCGGTCCGCAGGACCACGGTGTTGACCATGCATCCCACCGCGGCCGCCGGGCCGGGCCCGAGGGCGGGGCGGCGGCTGACGGCCGTGCCGAGGCTGATGTCGCCGGCGCCGGTCGCCTCGTGCATCGTGGCGGCGACGGCCGCGGCCAGCACCGGGAACAGCCCCGTACGGCGGCTGAGCGCGAGCTCCTCCAGCGCCTCGAGTTCGGCGGCGTCGAGGTACACGGCCGTGACCGCGGTGGCCCGGCCGGCCGGGCCGGTGCGCGGATGGTCGACGGGCAGCGGGAGCGGAGCCGGCGGCGGGCTCAGCCGGCTCCGCCAGTACGCGAGTTCGTCCCCGCCGGACGGCTCGTACGAAGCACGGCCGGGCAGCCCGGGAGCCGGGTCCGGACCGGTCCCGGCCAGGGCCCGGGCGATGATCTCGAGCGAGGTCTGGTCGGCGACGATGTGGTGCAGGACGACCAGCAGCCGGTCCCGGCCGCCGGGGCGGCGCAGCAGTGCGGCCCGCACCAGCGGCCCGTGCGCGAGGTCGAACGGCGCGTGGGCCCACTCTTGTACGGCGGCCGCGCGGGCGGCCTCGTCGGGCAGGTCCAGGACCGCCAGGCGGGCGCGCTCGGGCGCGGGGCCGGGCACCGGCTCCCCCCACTCCTCGCGGAAGACGGTGCGCAGCTGCGGCTCGACCTCCTGGAGGCGGGCGAACGCGGCGCCCAGCGCCTCGGGATCGGCGGCGCCGTGGCACTCCAGCAACATCGGCACGTGGTACGCGGTGCTCCCGCGCGCCCCGGCACGCCGGGTCCGGTCCTCCAACCACAGCCACCGCTGAGCCCCGCTGACGCCCTGCGACCCGTCGGCGCCCCCGGCCGGGGCCACGGCCTTGGCCTCGGCCGTCGCGGAGGCGAAGCGTGGCGCCAGCCGGTCGGCGAGGGCGGTGACGCTCGGGCATTCGAACACGTCGCGGACGCGGACCGGTACGGACAGCCGTTGCGCTGCCGCCGCAGCCAGCGAGGCGGCCTTGAGGCTGGTGCCCCCGAGCAGGAAGAAGTCGCCGCGGTCCGAGACCGGTTGGCCGAACGCCTCGGAGAACAGAGCCCGCAGCGCGGCACGGACGGTGTCGGCCGCCCCACCGGCATCCGCCGCGGGCCGCGGCCCGGTGGACGGAACCACCGTACCACCGAAGGCACCGGCATCCGCGGAGGGCGCGAGCCCGGCGGAGGCACCGGCGTCCGGAACGGCCGGAACGTCCGGAACGGCCGCGGGGAGGGGGCGGGCGGAGAGGCTGCGGCGGTCTATCTTGCCGTTGGGAGTGCTCGGCATACGGTCCAGCGGGATCACCGCTGCCGGGACCATGTAGTACGGCAGCCGCTCGGCCAGCCTGGTCCGCCAGTCGGCGGGCAGCGGCCCGTTGGTGACCACGTACCCGGTGAGCAGCGGCTGCGCCGTCCCCTCGGGCACGACCACGGCGGCGGCCGCGACGCCCGGCAGGGCGGTGAGCGCCACCTCCACCTCGCCGGGCTCGATGCGGAAGCCGCGGATCTTCACCTGCCGGTCGGCGCGCCCGCGGAAGTCCAGGGTGCCGTCCGCGCGGTGGCGGGCCAGGTCGCCGGTGCGGTAGAGCCGGGCCCCGGGGCGGGGGTCGTCGGGGTCGGGTACGAAGCGCGCCGCGCCCGCGTCGGGCAGGCCCAGGTAGCCCCGGCCCACGCCGGCGCCGCCGATCCACAGCTCGCCCTCGACGCCGGGGCCGACCGGTACGCCGGAGCCGTCGCGCACCGAGTAGCGCAGGTTGGCCATGGGACGGCCGATGGTCGCCGGCTCCCCGGGGGCACCGGGCAGGCACCGGTGCCAGGACTGGAACACCGTGGCCTCGGTCGGCCCGTAGACGTAGATGAGGTCGCGGCCCGGGGCCCAGCGGTCCACCAGCGCCTGGCTGAAGGACTCGCCGCCGGTGACGACCGTCCGTACGCCCGGGAAGGCGGCCTGGTCCAGCTGGGCCAGCAGTGCGGCGAGCAGGAACACGGTGTCGGCGCGCCGTTCGCGGACCAGTGCGGCCAGGGCCTCGGCGGAGGCGACGGGCTCGTCGAAGACGACGACGGCCGCCCCGGCCCACAGGGTCGCGAGGATCTCCCACACCGAGACGTCGAAGGCGGGGCTGGCGAACTGGAGCACGCGCCGCCCCGGGGCGAGGCCGAAGGGGACGGCGGTGGCCTCCAGCAGATTGGCCAGGGAGTGCTGTTCGATGGCCACCCCCTTGGGGCGGCCGGTGGAGCCCGAGGTGTGGATGACGTACGCGAGGTCGGCCGGGCCCGGCTGCGGCCCGCCCGGCTCCGGTACGGCCGGGCCGACGGCGCCCGGCGCGTCCAGGTCGACCTCCAGCACACCCGCTGCGGGGAACAGGTGGGCGAACCGGGCACTGGTCAGGGTGATCGGCGCGGGGGCGCTGTCGGCGAGCTGGGCGAGCCGCTCGGCCGGGTGGTCCGGGTCCAGCGGCACGTACGCGGCTCCGGCGCGCAGCACCGCGAGGACGGCGACGACCAGCTCGGCGGAGCGGGGCAGGCAGACCCGGACCAGGACGCCCGGCCCCGCCCCGCGCTCGCGCAGCCGTGCCGCGAGCGCCTCGGCGAGCCCGTGCAGTTCCCCGTGGGTGAGGTCCCGGTCGCGGGCCAGCACGGCGGGCCGGTCCGCGACCGGGCGGGCGCGCTCGGCGAGCAGGTGCGCCACCGGGCCCCGCGGGACGGGCGCGGCCGTGTCGTTGAGTGCGGCCAGGGTCTGCTGCCAGGTGGTGGTCACCGCTGCTCCCGCCGGGGCTCGTCGGGGCGGCCGACCGGTGCGGCGAGGGTGTCGCGGGTGCGGTCCACGAGCCCCTGGGCCGTCGGGCCGTCGGATATGGGGTGCCCGCAGGCCCGGCGCAGGGCCCGGCGGGACGCGGTCGGCAGCGGCAGGCTGCGCCGGGTGTGTCCGGGGACGCCCTCGCGGGCCGGCCGGGGCCGCGGCGGCGTGGCTGCCGCCGACGGTTCCCCCGTCACGGCGGGAGTACCAGCCAGCGGCTGGGGACGGGTCATCGGTGGTGCGGTCATGGCCGTGCGCTCCCTGCGGCGTGCGGTCGGTCGGTTTCGCCAGGGCAGGCGGATGGGTGGGGCGGCGCCGGCCGGTCCGCGGCGGCGGGGTACCAGGACGGGTGGCAGCGCAGGAGGCCCACCACCTCGTCGAGCAGCCCCTCGGCGGTGGCCTCGGGGAACAGCGCCCGGTCATAGGCGAGTTCGAGCAGGACCCGGCCGTCGCGCTCGTTCGCGTAGATCCGCAGGTCGTCGGTGAGCGGGAGCTGCGAGGGGGCCGCGGGCAGGAACTCGGGCCCGCCCTCGAAGCGTTCGGGCGTCTCCCAGCTCAGTCCGGCGTCGTAGACGAACCGGCGGCCGCGCGCGGGCCGCTCCGCGATCTCCATGACCATGGTGTCGAAGGGGAAGCGGGCGTTGTCGTACGCCTCGGCCAGCCGGTCGCGCACCTGGATCAGCAGCTCGGCCGGGCCGTGGGCCTCGCCGGGGGCGAGTCGCACCGGCAGGGCGTTGACGAAGCAGCCGACGGTCTCGGCGGTCTCCGCACGGTCGCGGGTGCCGGCCGGGCAGCCGATGACCACCTCGGCGCTGCCGGAACGGCGGTGCAGCACCAGCGCCCAGGCGGTGAGCAGGGCGGTGAACGGGGTGGCGCCCCCGCACTCGGCAGCAGCGTGCAGCACGGCGGCGGGCAGGGCGCGGCGGACCAGTCCCGCGCCCTGCCGTCCGGCGCCCTCGCGGGGGCCGGCCTCCGGCAGGTCGAGGCGGGGCAGCGGCCCGGCGAGGGTACGGGTCCAGTACGCGCGCTGGCGGGCGGCGTCGGGGCCCTCCAGCCAGGCGGCCTCCTCGGCCACCCATTCGCGGTACGGGCGGGCGGGGCGGCCGTCCCACGGTTCGCGTCCGGCGGCGAGGGCGTCGTACGCGGCCAGCAGGTCGCGGGCCACCACGGCGGCGCTGTCGCCGTCGTACACGATGTGGTGGGCGGTGATCACCAGGATGTCGCCGCCGGGGTGGCCGGTCAGCAGCCGCACTCCGAACAGCGGGCCGGCGTCAAGGGTGAACGGGGTGCCGTGGGCGGCGCTCACCGCCTCGGCGACCGCCTCGTCGGTGCCCTCGATGCGCAGGACGGACAGCGGCGGCCCGTCGGGGAGGCGGTCCATGACGACCTGCCGGGCGGTGCCGTCGACGACGGCCACCCGGGTGCGCAGCGCCTCGTGCCGGTCGGCGAGGGCGGTGACGGCCGCCCGCAGCACGCCGGGGTCGAGCGTCCGGCCGGCCCGTACCGCGTCGCTGATGTTGAGGGCGACGGGGCTGCGGCTGGTCCGGGCGGCCATCCAGATCCGGCGCTGGGCGCGGGAGAGCGGCAGGACGGCGCCGTCGGGGGCGGGCGCGAGCAGGGGCAGCGCGGCCGGGGCGGCCGGGGCGCCGAGCGGGATGGCGTCCGGCTGCTCGAGCACGGCCGCGAGGGCCCGTACGGTCTGCTGCTGGAAGACGGTGACGAGCGGCACCCGGACGCCGAACTCCTCCTGGAGGGCCGCGGCGAGGCGGGCGGCGGTCAGGCTGTGGCCGCCGAGGGAGAACAGGTTGGCCTCGGGGTCGGTGACCGGGGTCCCGAGCACGTCCGCCCAGATCTTGGCCACGCGCTCCTCGGTGGGGTTCAGGTCCACGTGCGCGACCGGCTCCTCGCGGGGCGGGGCGGGCAGCGCGCGGCGGTCGAGCTTGCCGTTGGGGTTCAGCGGCAGCTCGTCGATCGCGACGTACGTACGGGGGACCATCGCGGCCGGCAGCAGCTCGGCGAGGTGGGCCCGCAGGGTGTGCGGGGCGGCGGCGCCCACCACGTAGGCGACGAGGCCGAGTTCGCCGCGCTCGTCGGGCACGGCGAGGACGGCGCAGCGCCGTACGTCCGGGTGCTCGGCGAGGACGGCCGCCACCTCGCCGGGCTCGACCCGCTGGCCGCGGATCTTGACCTGGTCGTCGATGCGGCCGAGGAAGAGCAGGTTGCCGTCGGCCCGGCGGGCGGCGCGGTCGCCGGTGCGGTACATGAGCCGGCCGGGGCGCAGCGGGTGCGGTACGAACCGGTCGGCGGTCAGCTCCGGGTTGCCGAGGTAGCCGCGGGCCAGGCCCGCGCCGGAGATGCACAGCTCGCCGGGGACGCCGACGGGGGCGAGGTCGCCGTGGGCGTCGACGACGTCGACCGTCTTGTTGGCGATGGGGTGGCCGATCAGGACATCGGCGCCCGGGTCGGTGATCCGGTGGACGGTGGTCCACACGCTGTCCTCGGTGGGCCCGTACTCGTTGTAGAGGACGGTGTCGGGGAGCAGTTCGGCGTGCCGGGTGGCGAGGGCCTCGGGGAGCCTCTCGCCGACCAGGACGATCTGGCGGACGGAGGTGAGCCGGGCCGCGCAGCGCTCCAGCATCAGCTGGTAGAGGCTGGGGACCAGCATGATGTGGGTGACCGCGTTGCGGCCTATCTCCTCGGCCACGTGCTCGACGTCGAGGAGGCGGTCCTTGCCGAGGACCACGACCCGGGTGCCTGCGATCAGCGCGGAGAAGATGTCGTTGACCCCGCTGTCGAAGTGCAGCGGCGGCACCTGGAGCACGGCCGCGTCCGGTCCGAACCCGTAGTAGCCGGCCCGGTAGTGGACGGTGTTGACGATGCCGCGGTGCTCGATCATGACGCCCTTGGGGCGGCCGGTGGAGCCCGAGGTGTAGATGACGTACGCGAGGTCGTGCGGACCGGCCCGGTGCGCGGGCGGAAGCGGGGCAGGGGTGGCGCCGGGCTCCGCGGGGGCGCGCGGGTCGAGGACGGGCAGGCCGGTCAGGGCGGCGGTCTTGGCGTGGTACGGGCCGTCGGCGAGCACGGCGAGCGCCCCGCTGTCGGCGAGGGCGAACGCGAGGCGGTCGCCGGGCTGTTCGGGGTCCAGCGGGACGAAGGCGGCGCCGGTCTTCAGGACGGCGAGCGCGCTCACGACCATCCACTCGGTCCGCTCGGTGACCACGGCCACCAGCGTTCCGGGGCCCGCGGCGCAGGCCGCCCGCAGCCGGGCGGCGACGGCCTCGGCGCGGGCGTCGAGCTCGGCGAAGCTGAGGACGGTGGAGCCGTGCACCACGGCGGGCCGGCCGGGGCCGGCGGCCGTCTGCTCCTCGACCAGGTCCAAGAGGGTCCGGTGCTCGGGGAAGGGGGCGGCGGTGTCGTTGGCCTCGTCGAGCAGGAAGCGCCGTTCGGCGGCGGGCAGGACCGGGATCCCGGGCAGCGGGGCGTCGGGGCCGGCCAGCAGCCCGGCGAGCAGGTGGACCAGCCGCTGCCCCATGCGGCGCGCGCTGTCGCGGTCGAAGAGGTCGTCGGTGTAGCCGACCCACAGCTCGCCGGGGGCCCCGGCCCGGGCGTCGCGGAAGCTGAACGCCAGGTCGAAGTCGCTGACCGGCTGTTCGAGGTCGAGGTGGCGCACGGCCGGGCCGGGGCCGCCGTCGGTGCCGCCGGGGGCGACGACGCCGTCGTCGAGGACGGTCTCGACGAGGACGTCGAAGACGGGGTTGCGGCTGGGGTCGCGGGGCAGCGCGAGGTCGTCGACGAGCTGCTCGAACGGGTACTCCTGGTGGGCCATGGCCTCCTGCGCGGTGGTGCGTACGGCGGCCAGCAGCTCGCGGAAGGATCCGGCCGGGTTCACCGGGGTGCGCAGGACCACGGTGTTGGCGAACAGCCCGACCGTCTCGGCGGACCGCCGGTCGGGCCGGCCCGCGACCACGGTGCCCAGCAGTACGTCCGGCTGCGCGCACAGCCGCCACAGCAGGACGCGCAGCGCCGCGGTGAAGCCCATGAAGGGGGTGGCCGCGTTCGCGTGGCACAGCTCGGCCAGGGCGCGGGTGAGTTCCGGGTCGAGGGTGAGGCGTACGGCGCCGCCGGCGGAGCGGCGGGTGGCGGGGCGGCGCCGGTCGGCGGGCAGTTCCAGGGGTTCGGGCAGGCCGGCGAGGCGCTCCTGCCAGTACGCGCGGTGCTCCGCGCCCGCCGGGCCCGCGAGCCGGGCGGCGAGCCGGTCGGTGTGCTCGGTGTACGTGGGCGCCGGCTCCGGCGCGCCGGCCTGGCCGGTCAGCGAGCGCACGAGGTCGCGCATCAGCAGGCCGAAGGACCAGCCGTCGCAGATCGCGTGGTGCACGGTGAACAGCAGCACGCCGCCCGTCACCGGCTCGTTCCCGGACCGGGGGTCGGGCAGCCAGGAGACCTTGGCCAGCGGGCCCTCGGCGAGGTCGAAGCGGTGGCGGCAGGCCCGGGCGAAGGCCTCGTCCACGGTGGTGTCCCGCTCGGTGGCGAGGACCGCGGAGGGCGGGTCGAGCACCACCTGGGTCAGGCCCCCGGGTGTCTGGCGCAGGACGGTCCGCAGGGATTCGTGCCGGGCCACCAGCGCGTCGACGCCGGCGGCGAGCCGGGGCTCGTCCACCGGGCCGTCGAGCCGGTAGGCCTCGACCATCGTGTACGGGGGGACGGGTGACTCGTCCAGCCGGTCCAGCAGCCACATCCGGCGCTGGGCGTTGGAGGCGGGGAAGGTGTTCCCCAACCGGGGTGCCCGCTCGGCGGGCGCGGCCGCGGCCTGCGCACCGGGGTCCTGGGGTTGGGCCCCGCGTTCGCGCAGTACGGCGGCCAGCGCCCCCGGGGTGCGCTTGTCGAGCACGTCGTGGACGCGGGCCGCGTCGGGGCGTCCGGTGCCCTCGCAGAGGGCGGCGACGAGCTGGACGGCGGCCAGGCTGTGGCCCTCGGCCTTGAAGAAGTCCTCGTCGGCGGAGTGCGGCGGGTGGCCCAGCACCTCGGCCCAGGCGTCGTGGACGAGCTGTTCCAGGGCGTCCGCGGGCTGCCATCCGGGGCCCTGCGCAGCGGTGGGGAGCGCGAGCAGCGCGGCCCGGTCCACCTTGCCGTGGACGGTGAGCGGCAGCGTCTCCAGCCGGTGCAGGCCGGCCGGGAGCATCGGGGAGGGCAGCTGCTCGCGCAGCCATTCGGCGAGGTCGGCGGGGGCGAGCGGGGCGTCCCCGTGCGCCTGCGGGCGGGCCACGTACCAGGCGTGCAGCGTCACGGTGGCGTCCGCGGCGGTGCGGGGCACGACCACGGCCTCGATCACCTCCGGGTGCCGGACCAGGGCCTGTTCGACCTCGCCGGTCTCCACCCGGGAGCCGAAGATCTGTACCTGGCCGTCGGCGCGGCCGAGGAACTCCAGTTCGCCGTCGGCGTTCCAGCGGCCCTGGTCGCCCGTACGGAAGACGCGGGCGTCCCCCGAGTGCGGGGAGCGCCCGAAGCGGGCGGCGGTGGCCTCGGCGTCCCCGAGGTAGCCGGGGGCGACGCCGGGTCCGGCCACCTGGACCTCGCCCGGTACGCCGGGCGGGGCGAGTTCGCCGGAGGGGGTGACCACGAACACGCCGTAGCCGGGCGAGGGGCGGCCGACCGGCACCCGGTCGAGCCGCTGGGCGAGCGCGCCGTCCCGGATGAACATGGCGGCCTCGACGGTGGCCTCGCTGGGCCCGTACAGATTGGCGAAGGTGGCGATGCGCAGCCGCCCGGCGGTACGCGGCAGCAGCCCGCGAGTGATGGTGTCGCCGCCCAGCAGCAGGTGGCGCAGCGGGAGTTCGCCGTCCTCCGGCAGGGCGCGCAGCAGGACGGAGAGGAGTCCGGGCACGCAGTTGACGAGGTTGACCTCGCCGTCGCGCACCCGCTGCCACAGCGCGTGCGGGTCGATCCGGTCGGGGTCGCCGACGGCGACGAGGGTGCCGCCCGCGAAGAGCGTGGCGAAGACCTGGAAGACGGTGGCGTCGGAGGTGATCGCGGAGAGCAGGGCGGTACGGGTCGCGGCGTCGATGCCGAGCGCGCGGACCCCGGTCAGCATCTTGTGGCACAGCTGGTCGTGGTACACGGCGACCGGGCGGGGGGTGCCGGTGGATCCGGAGGTGAACAGGACCATGGCCGCGGCCCCGGGCTCTGCGGCGTCGCGGGCGCCTGCGTCGGCCGGCGCCGCGGCGAGCAGGGAGGTCAGGCCCGCCACCGGGACGGGCAGCTCCTCGTCGGCGGGGCCGTACCCCTCGGCGCGCAGCACCAGGCGGGCGCCGCTCAGCCGGGCCAGCAGGGCCACGCGGGCGGCGGGGTGGCGGTGTTCGAGGGGGACGACGGCCGCGCCGGTCCGCAGGACGGCGAGGAAGGCGGTGACGAGGTCGGCGCCGCGCGGAGCCAAGACGCAGACGGCGTCGCCGGGGCCGATGCCGTGCCGTGCGGTGAGCGCGGCGGCGGCCCGCCCGGCTTCGTCGGCGAGCTGCCGGTAGGTCAGGGTGCGGCCCTCGCCGGTGACGGCGACGGAGTCGGGGGTGCGCCGGGCGGACTCCTCGAACAGGGCGGTGAGGGTGGCGGCCTCGAAGGCCGCGGGGGCGGGCAGCTCGGCGAGGGCGAGGAGTTCGGCGCGCTGGGCGGCGCCGAGCACGTCCGCCTCCGCCGGGGTCCGGCGCGGGTCGGCGGCGAGTGCCTCGAGTACGGCGGCCACGCAGCGGGGCAGGGCCGCGGTGAGGCCGGCGGTGCCGTGGGCGGTGACCGAAAGTGCGCCGTCCGGGGCCGGTTCGGCGCGCAGCACCAGGGCCGCCCGGGGGGCCGGTGTGCGGTCCCCGTACAGGGCCGGGCAGACGACGGCGAGCTGCGCCAGGGCGGAGCCCGTGCCGGGGGTGACGGCGTCCAGCCGGGCGCTGAGCGCGTCCCGGTCCCGCCAGGGGCGGGCGGAGGCCTGCTCCAGCTCGGCGTGCAGGGCCTCCAGGAAGTCGGTGGCGGGCGCGGCGGGGTCCAGCGGGGCCAGCAGTGCGAACTCGGCCCCGCCGGACGGTGCGCCGAGGGCCGGTACGAGGACCGGCACCCGCCCCGGCGCACCGGACCCGGTGGACCCGGTGAGCCGGGCGAGGACGATCCGGGCGGCGGCGACGGTGAGCAGCAGCAGGCCTTCGGGGGCGCCGCCGGTCATCGTGTGCAGGGCGGCGGCGGCTTCGGGGGCCACCCGGCCGGGCGGTGCGGCGACGGCGCCGGGCGCGCCCGCGGGCTCGAGCAGGGATTCGTGGCAGGCGCCGTTCAGGCGCGGGAGCCAGAATTCGGCCTCCGCGGCCGACGCCCTAGAGTCGTCCCCATGGCCGAGCTCTCCGTCACCATCGTTGCGCAGCACTTCTACGTCCTCCCTGATCAGTTGTGGGTGCACCGTCTGCCGGCGGACGCCCCCGTGCCCCTGCTGCCCGGCCGTCCGTGGTCCTCGGTCACCCGGGCGCGGGACGGGCTTACCGTGGTGTGCGCCGAGCGGCTGCCGGGCGCGTCCGGCGCGAGCGGTCCGTGGCGCGGGCTGTACGGGGCCGGCGCACACTCCCTGGACCTGCCCGGCATGCTGGCGAGCGTGCTGGTGCCGCTGGCCGGGGCCGGGATCGGCGTGTTCGCCGCGTCGACGTTCGACGCGGACCTCGTACTCGTACCGGCCGGGGAGTACGAGCGGGCCCGGACCGCCATGGAAGCGGCCGGGCACACGCTGTCGTCGGACTGACTCAGACGCGGGTGAGAATCCGCGCCGGGGCCACACCGAGGGCGGGGAACAGCTCCACGTCGCGGCCGTCCACGCCACGCATCAGCACGTCGATGGCGGTGCTCATCAGGTCGATGTGGAACTGCGTGAACGTGCCGAGGCCCAGGCCCAGGTGCACACCGGGGTGCCGCTCGTTGGCGAAGTGGTTGCCGGGGAGCAGCGGGGAGCAGCTGGCGTTGGTGCCGAAGCCGATCTCGTGCAGCTTGGCGTAGCGGTCGTCCTGGGCCAGCAGCTTCTCGAGGTTGGTGGCGAACAGGGTGCGTCCGGCGACGGCGGGGCGGACCGCGGTGATGCGGCCCTCGGCCAGCGTGATGATCGCCGGCTGGTCGGTCATGGGCGCGAGGTCGCGGTAGACCTGCTCCGTCTCGTCGAGGCTGGTCTCGTGACCGCCGCGGTGGACGATGGGCGCGCCCTGGAGGGTGATCTCGCCGTTCAGCGTGAAGTGGGTGTGGAGTTCGAACTCGCCCGAGGCGTTGACCAGCGAGCTGAGCTCGCCGGTGGGCAGGACGACCTGCTGGCCGGGCAGGAGCGGGCCGTGCAGCGAGAACCAGTGCTCGGAGAGCTGGTGCTGGAAGACGGCCTCGGTGCCGAACTCGCGGCCGAGGAAGAGCATGTCGTCGGCCTGGTCGAGGAGGGTCAGGAACTCCTCCTCGATGCCGAGCTCGCGCTCGTAGTCGACCTCGGCCACGACGCGGATGTTGTTGCGCAGGCTCTCCTCGGAGAAGGGCACCGAGAAGCTGGAGAAGGCGCCCATGGCCATGCCCACGAGGTCTTCGTCGTCGAAGTGGACGAACTCGTCGTCGGCGATCCACAGGACGGAGGCGCGGCGGCCGGAGGCGCGGATGGCGGCCATCTCGGCGATGAGGCCCGCGCGGGATTCGGGGCCGGCCCAGGTGAACTCCTGCACCGGGACGGTGCCGGTCTCGACGGTGAGCGCGCTGCGCACGCCCGGCGACGTGACCAGGAGGAAGACGTCTGCGAGGTCACCCCCGAACACCTTGCGGAACTGCTCCGGGCTGATCGGTACGGGCTTTGCGGTGCTCAAGGAAACCTCCCTGTAAAGGCGTGCCGGGGTGTGAGCGCGTTCGCTCACACCCCGGAACACGACTCGAACTCAGCCCTCGAGGCGGTCGTACTTCCCGTACTTGCTGATGCGGGAGCTGATCGACGCCTTCTCCTGGGCTACCGGCTTGTTGCCGGCCTGGACGGACTGCTCGATGACGGCGGACTGCTGGTCCATGGTGTTCTTGGTCATATCGACTCCTGGTCGTGTTTGGGTGGAGCTCCGGGTCCCGCCTTGTGCGGGGCCCGGCGTCTGCGGGTCACGGAGCGGGATCTTCCGCTTCCGTGAGGCGGAGGAGTGCGGCTGCGGCGCCACGGTGTGCGCGCAGCCGTCCCAGGTCGAGCCTCGTCCCGGGGTCGGGTCGGGGCCGGTCCCGGACGGGGACCTCGGCCTTTCCGGAAACCAGAACAACTCGCTTGACTACAGCGACGCTTGAAAGACGCCGGAGTCGCCATGCCGACCAACTTGCAGTGGTGGTAGAGGGGTTGTGGCGAGGCGACGCGCGGCGGGCTTGAGCGCGATTCGAGTGGATCCTGAGAGGCTGCGGCCACCTCACGTCTCCTGAGGAAGGAAGCCACCATGCAGACCATCGCACCGGCCGCCATCGCACCGGCCACCGCGTCACAGCCGGGGCCGGAGGTCCCGCGCATCGAACTCATGCCCGACGAGCGTCACAGCGTGGCCGCACTCGCCCACGAGTACGCGCGGGCCTCGGCCTCGCTGGATGCCCGGCGATCCCTCCAGCTCGCCGCCCTGATGGCCCATGAGCTGCCGCGTTCGCTGCGGCGGCTGATGACCGAGTTCCGCCTGGCCGGGTCCCCGCACGCGGGTTTCCTGATCAGCGGGCTGCTCATCGACGAGAACGCGCTGGGACCCACCCCGAAGAGCTACCAGGAGCGCCCCGACCGCCCCGAGCTGCGGCACGCGGACGCGGTGCTGTGCCTGATCGGCTCCCTGCTCGGGGAGCCCTTCTCGTTCAGCAGCCAGCAGCGCGGCCAGCTGCTCCTCGACCTGTTCCCGGTGCCCGGGCACGAGCTGGACCAGCTCGGCTCGGGATCGACCGCCATGCTCGACTGGCACACCGAGGACGCCTTCCACCCGTACCGCGCGGACTGGATGATCCTGCTGGGCCTGCGCAACCACGACGCGGTGCCCACGACCTTCGCGGCCATGGAGGACATCGAGCTCAGCGAGGAGCACCGCGACGTCCTCTTCGAGAAGCGCTTCGCGATCCTTCCGGACAAGTCCCACTCCAAGAGCTTCAACGTGGCCACCGGCGCCGCCGACGCGGCGGAGGCCGGCGCAGCCGAGCCGTTCCGACGCATCGACACCATGGCGAACCGGCCCGAGCCGATCGCCCTGCTGGAGGGTGACCCCGCGGCCCCGTGGCTGCGCGTGGACCCGCCGTTCATGCACACCAACCCGCTCGACCCGCAGGCCGCTGAGGCGCAGGCCGCACTGCTGACCGCGATCGAGGCGAAGCTGACCGACGTGGTGATCGGCCGCGGCGACCTGTTCGTCATCGACAACAAGCGTGCGGTGCACGGCCGCCGGCCGTTCACGGCCCGCTACGACGGCACCGACCGCTGGCTCAAGCGCATCAACCTCACGGCCGATCTGCGGCGCAGCGCCGGATCCCGGCGCGGCGACCACGGCCGGGCCGTGGTCTGACCCACTGCCGCAAGCGCTCACGCCGCGCGCGGACCGACCCTTTTCCCCTTGAAAGGATTCAAGGCCTTGGCCGCAGAACCCAATCTGATCCGACGCCACCGGCTGTTCCGCCGGTTCTGGCTGGCGCGCGCGGTCTCGCTCACCGGCGACGGCGCAGCCATGGTGGCCCTCGTCCTGCTGGTCAGCCGCGGTGACCACGCCGGAACCGGCGTGTCGCTGATCCTCCTGGCCGAGTCCGTGCCGCGGTTCTTCGGACCGCTCGCCGGGGCGCTCGCGGACCGGATGGGCGTGCGGCGCCTGCTGATCGCCGCCGAGCTCGTCCAGGCCCTGGTCTTCGGGGTCGTCGTACTGGCACGGCCCGGACTCGCCGTCCTCGTGCCGCTGGTCGCGGTGGCCGCCGCGGCCTCCACCGTCTTCTCCGCGGCCGGCCGCACGGTGGTGCCGCGCCTGGTCGACGAGAAGGACCTGATGCCCGCCAACGCGTGGATGGGCACCGCCTTCAACCTCCAGGCCGCACTCGGCCCGCTCCTCGGCGGCGTGTTCTCCGCCTGGGGCGGCGAGTACGGCGCGCTGGCCGTCAACGCGGGCAGCTTCGTGCTCTCCGCCCTGCTGCTGACCCGCATCCCGGCGCTGGAGCCGCTGCGCACCGGCGAGCGGCGGACCCTGCTCGGCGACACCGTCGAGGGGCTGAAGTTCGTACGGCACCACCGGGTGTCGCGGGCCATCGTGCTGCTGCTCCTGCTCGGCCTGTTCTTCGGCTCGCTCGACAACCTGGCGCTGGTCTTCTTCGCCGAGCACGTCCTGGACACCGGCGAGACCGGATTCGGCATCCTGTCCGCGTCGTTCGGCGTCGCCATGGTCGCCGCCTCGCTGTGGCTGGTCCGCGCCGCTGAGAGCCGCTCGCCCGTGTGGGTGCTGCTGGCGGGATGGTTCTTCACCGGCCTGGGCCTGCTGCTGACGGCCGCCGCGCCGGTGCTGCTCGCCGCGGTCGCCATGCAGATGATCGCGGGCCTGGGCAACGGTGTGGCCAACGTCGGCGAGGAGACGCTGCTGCAGAAGGCCGTGCCCGGCGAGGTGCTGGGCCGGGTGGGCGGCACGCTGTCCTCCGCCGCTTTCTTCGGCAGCACGGCCGGCTACCTGGCCGGCAGCCTGCTCAGCCCCGACAGCCACGCCCGGCTGATCTTCGTGATCGCCGGTGGCGGCATCTTCCTGGCGCTCGCGCTGTGCGGCCCCGCGCTGCTCTCCGCCCGCGCGGCGCTCACGGCAGCCCCGGCCGACGCCGAGGAGCAGGAGCCGCAGAAGGCCGCCCGGGCGGTCGCCGAACCCGTCGCGCAGCCCGTCGTACAGTCGGGAGGCGTGGCCTGAGCGCCCCGCTCGACGGACGTCCGGCCAACCCGTCCGTCGTCCCGCAACCCCTGCTGCACCGCTGATACGCCTGGTACCGCGGACGCGTGCACCTGCGGCGAGCGCGTGGCGGCCGAGGGCAAGCCGTACATCGTCGCACGCAACGAGTTCGGCGGCCCGACCTCCTTGAACCTGAGCGGGATGGCCTACTCC
>NZ_JBFAJR010000034.1:48480-76680 GCF_040655295.1 Streptomyces sp. NPDC050448
ACCTGCGGCGAGCGCTCCCTGCGCTCGCCGCAGGTGCACGCGTCCGCGCCGAGCGACCCGGCTCCACTGGCACGATTCCCTGGTCTCCCTGAGCGGTCCCGCACTGCTCGCGGCCGTACGCGGACAGGCGCCGGGAGTGCGATTGCGCTTCGTCGCGGAATCGAGCCTCGACACCCCCGAGTTGCGGCGCGGCGAGGTCGACCTGGAGGCGAACGCCAACCGCCCGAGCGGCGCGGCAAGGGCACCCCCTCACCCGCGTCAAAACCGTCACCGCAGAGCAGTACGCCGCCGCTGAGCACGTCACCGTCTCGCGGCGCGGAAATCTCGGCAACGCCCTCGACGACGCCCTCGCGCCGCTCGGCCTCACCCGCCGCGTGACCGCGCCCACCGAAGCAGCCGCGCTGGAGTTCGCGCGGCTCCGATCCCCTGATCAGCGATCTCGCTCACTCGGTCGACTCCTGGCCGATGAGCAGGTCGAGCAGGCCGGCGGGGGCGTTGTCGCCGAAGATGAGCTGGTGATTCTTGTCGGATTCGGCGGCGAACTGGGCACTGCGGGGGAAAAGAGCCTGCTCGTACTCCGCAAGGGCGGCTTCGATGTCGTCGGAATGCGCGGCGATGGCTTTGCCGAGTTCAGCGCCGTCGAACATGGCGAGGTTGGCGCCCTCCCCGGCGAATGGTGACATGAGGTGGGCGGCGTCGCCCAGCAGCGTCACTCCGGGAACGCGGTCCCAGCAGTGGCCGATCGGCAGGGCGCTGATCGGGCGCGGGGCGAGGGCGGTTTCCCCGTCAGTGATGAGTGCGGTGAGTTCAGGCGCCCATCCGGAGAATTCTGCCGCGACCTTGGCCGCCGCCGTTTCGGGACTGGCGAGGATGGCGGCGATCCATTCCTGCGGTTTGTTGAGCGCGACGTAGGTGTGAAGAACGGCGTCGGCCTCTCGATGGCCGAGGATCCCCTTGCCGGCTGTGACGGCGAACAGGGAACCGTCGCCGGCGGCCTTGGCCGCTGCGGGGTGGCGCTGGTCGGCGTCGTACAGGTAGGTCTCGATGAACGACGTGCCGACGTACTCGGGCTTCGCGTCGGAGAGCAGCGGCCGGATCCTCGACCAGGCGCCGTCCGCGCCGACGAGGAGGCCGGTCGTCACGGTTGGCCCGTCGGCGAAGGTCAGCTCGTGCCTTCCGTCTCCGAGGGGGCGGACACTGGTGACCTTGTGTCCCCACTGGATCATCTCGTCGGGCAGCGAGTTGAGCAGGATCCGACGCAGGTCTCCGCGGAGCACCTCGGGGCGACCGCCCGTGCCGTCGTCGGGCTGGTCGAGCAGTACCGCGCCGTGCTGGTCGAGCACGCGCAGGGCCTCGCCGCCTTCGTGGATGATCGCGCGGAACTCGTCGGTGAGGCCGGCCGCGTCGAGGGCGAGCTGCCCGTTGTACTCGTGGATGTCGAGCTGACCGCCCTGCGTGCGGGCGTCCGCCGATGTCTCGGCTTCGTAGATGGTCGCGGGGATGCCGTGCAGGTGCAGGACCCGTGCGAGGGTCAGGCCGCCGAGCCCGGCGCCGACGATCGTGACGGGAGTGCTCATGATGGTTTCCCTTTCGCTTGGACACCGCTCTACTGCGATACAGTGTTCGCAGTACCGGCGCTACGATAGCACTACTGCGAACAGTGAGCGCAGTAGTGAGGAGGAAAACCGATGGACGACGCCCACACGGTGATCTGGAACCGGCCGGAGCGGGCCGCGAAAGGCCCCGCGCCGTCACGCACCCGGGCGGAGATCACCAGCGCCGCTATCGCGATCGCCGACGCCGAGGGCATCGAGGCGCTGTCCATGCGGCGCGTCGCCAAGGAACTGGGAACGGGCACAGCCTCGCTCTACCGCTACCTGGCGTCCAAAGACGACCTGCTCGACCTCATGCTCGACGCCGTAGCGGCCGAAGACGGCGGCCCGCCTGCCCCCACCGGCGACTGGCGCAGCGACCTGCGAAGCCTGGCCCATCGTTCCCGAGCCACCATCCACCGGCATCCCTGGATGACCTCCCTCGCAGCAGGGCGCCCATCACTTGGACCGAACTCCCTCGATGCCACCGAATACGCACTCGCCGCCCTCGATCCCCTCGGCTTCGACATCGACGTCATGATCACCGTCGTCAACACGCTGCAGGCCTTCGTCCGCGGCTACGCCATCGGCGAGCTCGCCGAACAGGAAGCCGTCCGACGCTCCGGAGTCGGCATCCAGGAATGGATGGACGCCCACACGCCCTACCTCGACAAAGTCGTCAAGGCCGGGCGCCACCCACTCCTCGCCCGGGTCATTCGTGATGCCGAGCTCCCCCACGCGGCCGACAGAGCCGAGCGCGGGTTCGAACTGGGACTCGAACGACTCCTCGACGGATGGGAAGCCAACCTCCCCGTCCGGCCCTGACGATCCGGCAGCATCAACCGGGGTTCATCGGGGAACTCCACACCCCGACGCCGGCCTCCGCGCGCCGAACCCCCGACGCAACGCGATCCCCCGAAACGACCCGCCAGGGCTTGCACGGATCGATGGACGCCTCGTCGTATCTGCTTGCTGGCCAGCTCGGCGAACCAGCGTTCCACCAGGTTCGGCCACGACGATCCGGTGGGCGTGAAGTGCAGGTGAAGGCGGGGTGGGCCGGCAGCCAGATCCTGACGGCCGGGGTTTTGCGGGTGGCGTAGTTGTCCAGCACCATAATCGCCTTCGGCAGCGTCGGGGTCACGGAAGGGGCGCAGGCCCTGGCCGTGGTCGGCGGCCTCAGTGTTGAACAGGTGGCGGCCCAAGAAGTTGATATGCCGGCATGAGCGCGGAGAGGCGGGCGACGCCCTCGTCCATCGTGTACAGGCCGAAGGCCATGTCGCCGTACGGGGCGGCTTCGGTGGCCACCATCTCCGGCTTCACCCCGCCGTCGACGCCGAGATCACGACGCCCTGACCGTCGCCTGCGGTACGGCCCTGATCGCGCCATCCACCGCCAGGCCCCGGCGTGCAGCTGCGTCTGCCCGCCGAACCGGCACGTACACCCCCGACCTACGCCGGGGCGAGGTCGACCTCGAATCCAGCTCCACGCTGCCGACCCTCCCCGACATCCGCCACCGCCTCGTCGGCAAAGACCGGATCGTCGCTTCCCTGCATCCTCACGCGATACGGCAACGGTTCCTGGCCGAGACGGCGTGCTTGAACGCCGTTCCATCCCTTGTTCTTCGCAGGGAATCCCGGCCTTCAGGCCGGTCGGGAATGCGATCCTGGGCCCGGAGGCGCGGAGTGCCGGAGATCTCTGCGCCTCAGGGGTGACGGTCAGGCTGGACGCTTCTGGTTCTCGATGTAGTCCTTGACGATGCTCAGCGGTGCGCCGCCACAGGACCCCACGAAGTAGGACGGTGCCCAGAACACCGAGCCCATGCCGATCCGGTTGATCCGGCCGGTGTACTCCGCCCGCAGATATCGGGAGCTGACGCCCTTCAAGCTGTTGACCAGCTTGGACAGGGCGATCTTCGGCGGGTAGTGCACGAGCAGGTGGACGTGGTCGCCCTCGCCGTTGAACTCGCGCAGCTCTGCGCCGAAGCTCTCGCACACGTCCCGAGTGATCGCCTCGCACCTGGTCAACATCTCGCTGTTGAAGATCTCACGCCGGTATTTGGTGACGAACACCAAGTGTGCGTGGAGGTTGCAGACGACGTGATTTCCTCGCCTGATATCGGGGTCTGGTTCCCAACGTGGTGACATGCGCCAAGGGTAGTATGTTCAAGCGAACTCGACCGAAGGGGGTGGGCTGGGTGATCCGTGCGTACAAGTTCCTCATGCGGCCCACCGTGGGCCAGTCGATCGCGCTGGGGGAGATGCTCCGCGATCACTGCTCGCTCTACAACGGGGCCTTGCAAGAACGCCGTGACGCCTACCGGCACGTCTCCAAGACGTCGGTGAAGTACGGCACGCAGTCCGCCCAGCTCAAGGACATTCGGGCGTTCGACTCGGAGCGGCACGGCCGTTGGTCGTTCTCTTCTCAGCAGGCCACCCTCCGGCGTCTCGACAAGGCGTTCGCCGCGTTCTTTCGCCGGGTCAAGGCCGGCGAAACGCCCGGTTACCCGCGTTTTCGCGGGGTGAACTGGTTCGACACGGTGGACTTCCCGAAGGACGGCGACGGCTGCCGCTGGGACAGCACCCCGTACGACCCGACCACCCGCGTCCGCCTCCAGGGCGTCGGGCACGTCAAGGTCAACCAGCACCGTGCCGTGGTCGGCAAGGTCAAGACCGTCTCGGTCAAGCGCGAGGGCCGTATGTGGTTCGTCGTGGTCACCGCCGAGCAGGAACAGCCCGAGCCGCTGCCCAAGACTGGCAGCGTGGTCGGCGTCGACCTGGGCATCAGCAACTTCCTCGCCGACTCAAACGGCGAGTTCGTGCCCAACCCGCGCCATGGTCGAAGCAACGCCGATGCCCTCGCCGACGCTCAGCAAGCCCTGGCCCGGTTCCCCCGAGTCCGCCGCGACAAGCGGACGAAGAAGCACCGCCTGGCGGTCGAGAAGGTCGCCGCCCTGCATGGCAAGGTGCGCCGTCAGCGCCTCGACCACGCGCACAAGACCGCGCTCGTCCTGGTCCGTCAGCACGATCTGATCGCGCACGAGAAGCTGACGATCCGTAACATGGTGCGCGCCCCCAAGCCCAAGCCTGACCCCGAGACACCGGGCGGCTTCCTGTCCAACGGAGCGGCAGCCAAGGCCGGACTGAACAAATCGATCCACGATGCGGGTTGGGGGGTGTTTCTCGCGATCCTCACCGCCAAGGCTGCAAGCGCCGGACGGCACGTGATCGCTGTGGACCCCCGCAACACCTCCCGGACCTGCCCCGCCTGTGGGCACGTCTCAGCGGAGAACCGCACCACTCAGGAGAAGTTCCACTGCGTCGCCTGCGGCCACCTGGCGCACGCTGACACGGTGGGCGCGATCAACGTTTTGAACCGGGCCGGGCTGGTCCGCTGCGACGCCGACCCGGCGTAACAGGAAGCCCCGTCATTTATGGCGGGGAGGAGTCACAGGGTCGGACGCCGAGCCGGCACAACCCAACCCCGAGCGATACCGGCAGATGCGCGACGAACACGGCGCGCGTGAGCACCGCTTGGTGCAGTTCAGCGCCAAGCGGGTCGGCTGGTCCCGGTCAGGCTGCCGGGGCGGTCAGGACGGCCTTGGCCGCCAGCCGGAGATTCCTGATCATCGGATTCGGGTCACCCTTGCGGCTGACCAGGACGACCTGGCTGGGGGGAGCGCCCTCGATCGGGACGGTGACGAGGTTGGGACGCAGTGAGCTACGCCGATCGCCGACCGGTAGCACGGCGATCACCCTGCCACTCGCGACGAGTTCGAGCTTGTCCTCGTAGCTCTCGACCGGCGGCACGCCGGCCCCGAGGATCCGGTAGGAAGTCCAGTCCGCGGTTTCGAACGCGCACGGCGCCGCCTCCTCGGCGGCCAGTTCTTCCGCGGTCACCGACGCGCGGTCGGCCAAGGGATGGCCGCGCGGGACCACGAGCATCCGGGGCTCCTCGTACAGCGGGGTGGTGAACACGTCGTCGGCGGCAAGCGGCAGCGGGGCCCGCGCGATCAGGGCGTCGACGCGCTTGTCGGACAGCGCCCCGACGTCGCGGCAGCTCAGGTACCGGGTGGCGATCTCGGCGTCCGGGCAACGGCGGCGCAGTTCCCGTACGGCGGCAGTGATCACCAGGTCTTCAACGTAGCCGATGGCGATTCGTTCGGTCTCGGCTTGTTCGCGCACGGCCAGCTCGGCCTGGCGGGCGGCCTGCAGCAGGGCTTGGGCCCGGGGGAGGAACCTCTGGCCGGCCGGAGTGAGCCGGGCGCCCTGGGGTACGCGGTCCAGCAGTCGTGCGCCGAGATACTTCTCGAGCCGTTGAATCTGGCGGCTCAACGCCGGCTGGGCCACGTGCAAGTCGGCGGCGGCCCGGCCGAAGTGCTGGTGCGCCGCCACCACGGTGAAGTAGCGCACCAGCCGCAGTTCCAGGTCCTGTCCGAGATCGTTCACCCTTCCAGCGTACGCGTCATGCCGTTTCGGAATGGCTAGGTTGCCGAACCGGTCTTGGACGGCCATGCCGTCCTGGGCCTTGACTGAAGGCGCAACCTTTCCCCAAGAAAGCGACAGGCGCGATGAAGGCGATCCAGTTCCACGAAGCGGGCGGGCCGGAAGTTTTGCAGTATGACGAGGTGCCGGTTCCCGAGATCGGCCCGGGCGAGGTGCTCGTCCGGGTGCACGCGGCGGGCATCAACCCGCCGGACTGGTACCTGCGTGAGGGGATGAAGGTCATGCCGGCCGAGATGAGGCCGGCGCTGGAGTTCCCCCTGATCCCCGGAACGGACATGTCGGGCGTGGTCCAGGAGGTCGCTCCGGACGTGCTGGGGTTCGCCGTCGGTGACGAGGTCTTCGGCATGCTGCGGTTCCCCGGATTCGACGGCCGGACGTACGCCGAGTACGTGGCCGCGCCGGCTTCGGACCTGGCTCACAAGCCGGCCGGTATCGACCACGTGCAGGCGGCTGGGGCGCCGATGGCCGTGCTTACGGCCTGGCAGTACCTGGTTGATCTCGGCCACGACGTGCCGTCTCCTTTCACCGGCCGGGTGCACCAGCCGGTGCCGATCACGCCAGGGATGACCGTGCTGGTCAACGGGGCCGCCGGCGGAGTGGGCCACTTCGCGGTGCAACTGGCGAAATGGAAGGGGGCACACGTAATCGCGGTGGCCTCGGGCCGGCACGAGCAGTTCCTGCGCAAGCTCGGCGCCGATGAGTTCATCGACTACACCAGGACGCAGGCCGCGGACGTCGTCAGCGGTGTCGACCTGGTGATCGACACCGTCGGTGGCCCGGACGGCTCACGCTTCCTGACCGTGCTCAAGCGCGGCGGCACCATGCTTCCGGTGTTCTTCGCCCCGTACGACCCGGAAGAGACGGCGAGTCTGGGCATCACGGTCTCGGACATTCAGGTGCGTTCCAACGGCCCCCAGCTCGCCGAGATCGGGCGCCTGTTCGACGAGGGCAAGCTCCAGGTCGGGGTGGACAGCACCTACCCGCTGCCCGAGGCGGACAGCGCACACGCGCGAGCCGCGCAGGGCCACCTCCAAGGCAAGATCGTGCTGACGGTGGTCTCGTGATCGACGAACTCCAGCAGGCGGTGGCGAACTACGCCCACGCCCTGGACGAGCTGAATGTGCCCGAGCTGGAAGCGGTCATGACCGAAGACACCACCTGGACCTTCACGATGCCCGGACAGGGAGTGCTCGGCCCGGTCGCCGGACGCGCGGCGGTGCTCGACTTCATCCGTGACGGGCACACGGCCCAGACCGGAAGGGTGCGGCACCACCTGAGCAATGTCGTGGTCACGACGACGGACGCCGCCACCGCTGAGGTGCGGTCGTTCTATCCCGCTGTTTCATCCCAGGATCGGCTGTTTGGTCTGCTGTGTCGGGTCGCGCCAGGAGATGGTCTTTTCGCCGGTGAGGCGGCGGGCCATGAGGTCGGTCATCGCGATGTGGATGACGGCTTCGGAGCGGGTGGGCAGGGTTTCGCAGTCGCGGGCCAGGCGGCGGTGGAGCATGAGCCAGCCGTGGGTCCGCTCGACCGCCCAGCGCTTCGGGATCGGCGTGAATCCCCTGGCCACGGAATCGCACGCCGGGTGGGGGCCGGTGAGTTGTGAGCGGATCGGTCGTAAGTCGCCGAGTGGGCGCGCCGGACCGGAGAGTATGTCGGGTCGGTGCCCGTGCCGGTTCGCCGGCTCACTTGGCGGGCGCGGCATCGGCACCGGGGGAGCCGCAGGCCGCCGCAGGCGGGGTCAGAGGATCTCGGTGTCGTAGAAGCAGAGGTGGTCCTTGATCGCGGCGACGTCCGGCTTGGGGTCCGCGTACGTCCAGACGAGGTCGGTGGCGCCGGGTACGGACCAGTAGCCGGCGTCCCCCTTGAACGGACAGTGGGTACTGGTGTCGGAGGGGGTCAGCAGGTCGGTGCGCACGTCCTCGGGCGGCAGGTAGTAGCGCGGGGGGCAACCCGTCTCGCGCAGCACCAAGGGGCGCCGACTTTCGGCCAGCACCTGCCCGTCCTTCACGACGCGCACGTGCTCGGTGCCCTGCTCGATGGTGATGTCGTGTCCACGTGTCATACGCTCTTCAGCGCACCCGGCCGAGGAATTCTTCCCGCGACCCCCGATGGACGCCGTGGAACATCGGTCCCGGGGGTGGAACAGCGGGTCGCCCAGGATTTCGGCAGCCCGCACGGACCCCGGCCTCCTCGACTGCGCTGACGAACACGCCTCACAACTCCCCGCGAACACCGACGGAAACCCCCTCTTTACCGCGTTCAGCGGCACGAACGTCGCCCTCTCCCGGCTCGCGGCACACGTCAAGCTCTACGAAGGCGCCGTCCTGCCCCGCGAGCGCCGCACGCGATCGCACAGCGGGACCAGTCCAGCTGCGTTCATAGCGCCGGTGCGGTCGACGGCAGCCGGCAAGCCAGGCCATGGTGCGTTCGATCGTCCAGCGGTGCCGGCCCGGCCGAGTCGCTGGGAAGACTCGATGCCTTTGCGGGCGATCCGGTGGGTGATTCCGCGTAAGCGGAGCCTTTGGGACCGCCGCGGGTGAAGCGGTGCAGGCCCTGCCGGCCTCGGCGGTGCCCAGGCGCAGGGCGGTGGTGTACTTCACGATCTGGTCGTACCGCTGGTGGATCAGATCCTAGTTGATGCTGGGTAACCCACTCGGGTGGGTTCGCGACTACAACGCGTTCACTCATGTGGATGACCTGACGGCTAACGCCCCTGCGGCGGGGCACGCATTGCGTGACCACGAGCCTCTTTCACGGAAAGGCCGGCCTCATGAGTATCGGAGCTACCCCTGCTGCCGTCACCGCAAAGGAGAATATCTTCGCCATGCTGGACGTGGACGGGGATGGCGTCATCTCCCGACAGGAGTACCTCATGCGGCCTGAGCGTGCAGCAGCCGCACTTGGACGCGACTGGAACGACCCGCGCGTCCTCGCCGCTATCACGGCTCATGAGCGGGTATACGCGTCGATGGACGCGGACGGCAACGCTCAGGTGTCCTACGAGGAGTATGCGAGGTGGGCAGGCGCCGACGCGTTCGACGATGTCTGCCGACAGGCGCTGGGGTCCCTGTTCGATCTGGCCGACGCAGACGCCGATGGAGCCCTGAGCCAGGACGAGTTCACAGCGTTGCGTACGGCACTGGGGAACCCAGCCGACAACGCCAGGAGGGCATTCGAGGCACTCGACGCCGACGGGGACGGACGAATCGACCGAGAAGAGTATCTGGCCTCGATCCGTACCTACGTGTCCGGCGGCACTTCCGCCATGGCCCACGCGCTCCACGCGTCCGACAGCCGCTCAGGCGTGGCATCTCCACCGAATGGGTCCGCCTGGTGATCGATCAGCATCCCGGCTGGCGTTCTCGCGCGGTATACAGGACCTCGCGCAGCACCGGGTTCCGCCTCGTCGAGCTGGACCAGGCGGGCGAGGAGCACGGCGTGTGGGGCGGACTCACCGAGGACGAGCGCCGCTCCCTCAAGCGCCGCGCGGCCCGCTGCCACATCGCCAGCGCCGCCTGACCGCTTCGACTTCGCGCCCGCCTCGCGGGAGCCGTTCAAATGAGATCACTTCCCGAAGAGGCAGCCTGACGCAGCGCTGGTGCGTACGGGTGATCAGGGGCCACAGCTTCGGCGTGGCCCCTATAACGTGCAGCCATGGAATATGCCCCGATGCCCGAGCCGCTGCGCCGAGCGGTCAACCAGATGGTGTCTGAAGCAGTCGGGCGCTGCCAAGAAGTCATGCGCTACGCTGCTTCGGACGGCGCGCGCGACTGGAAGCGGATGACGCTGTACCGGGCCACGGACGCGGCGGACACCATGGATTGCGTATCCATGCTGATTGCCGCGTACTGCGAGCACAATGGCATGGACCCGAAGATCCTGCGGGGCTATCTCCAGCTCAGTCAGCAGCACAGCCGCGCCGACGGGCCGCAGGAGGACGACCGGGCTTACCTGGCGGATCTGTTGGGGCAAACGGAGCCCAGCCGGCAGTAACCAGACGGGGCCGTGGACGCTGCACGACTGCCACTGCTTTCGCCCCGAGATGGGCGAGACCCGCAGAGTGGAGGGGGACGCCAGTGTTACATGACTGCCCGGGGCGGAAATGCCAACGTCTGGGTGTCATGAAGTGCGTTGTCCGGGCACTGCATGCGCTTGCCGTCCTCACATGTGGACGTAGTTGGAGATGTTGCCGGTGGTGAAGTTGATCAGGCCGCCGCAGGCGAGCAGGCAGAATCCGGGAACGGGGCCGGGCGGAACGGGCGCGCTCGTGACTTGGACGGTCGTGGTGCTGCTGGAGGCATCGCACGACAAGACGCCAACTCCACTTGTCACCTGTATGGAGGAGCGCCCGACTGGCAGCGGGTCGAACGCGCGTACCGTCGGCGCCCTCGCGTCATCTGCATCCGAGCGTTCCGGACCGCCGCTTGCGCTTTTTCGGGATCAGGTCTTCTCTCATCTGACCGCCCAGCCGGCCGAGGCGGTGCGCGGAGAGGTCGTGATTGCGGCGGCTCGACGGGAGCGGCATGTGCTCAACGTCGAGCTCGTCCGGCGCGACTCACCGATGCCATGCCACAGACCCCGGCCGTAGCACGGGACGGCGACGGAGGCCGACGACCGACCAGTCGGTGCCACAGAAGCGGCACCGACCGGCGATCCAACCTCCGTAGCACGGGACGATGACGGAGGCCGACGACCGACCAGTCGGTGCCACAGAAGCGGCACCGACCGGCGATCCAACCCCCCTCGAGGGGGCCCATCGCGACTCCGGTACGTCGGTGGCTCCCTGACCAGCAAAGAGCCGCAGGCCATATCAGTGCCACGCCCCCCGAGAGGGATGGGCTGCCCACCGGTTGGATACTTCATTGACTCAGCATCTGGGCATATGCCGCAAGGATCTGACGCCATCCTCACCCCAATGGAGGGGCGCGCCGCCGGAGCACATGGGGGGCGCCTTTGACACCTCCTGACAGCGGTCATTGGCGGTTGTGCCAGCCCGGGCAGGGCGTTGCCCTCGGGTCATGGCCGTGTCAGGGCGACGTCTTCCTGGCCGGGGCCGTGTCAGGTGTCGGAACGGGTGGGGTTCGCCTCTGGTGCCAGGCCCATGAGGGCGGCGAGGGCCGTGGCGAGGGCGGCCACGGTGGGGTGCTGCCAGATGAAGTTCCCGGCGAGGCGGACGGGGAGTTCGGTTTCGAGGCGGACGCGAAGTTCGGTGGCCAGCAACGAGTCGAAGCCGAGGGCTTTGAGAGGAGTCTGCGGGTCCAGCGTGGCGCTGCCAGTGCGCAGGATGGCGCGGATGTGGTCGCCCAGGTAGGTCTCCAGGGCGGTCTGGCGTGCGATGCCGACGGGCAGGGCTTCGAAGCGGGAGCGGATGCCGGAGGCGCCGGACTGGGGCTCATCCCGAGCCGGGAGGTCGTCCGGTGCGAGGAGAGCGAAGAGGCTGGAGGCCGAGGCCGTCCGGGGGATCCAGGTCTGCGGCGGCCCGGGGATTACGGCGGTCTGGACCCGTTGATGGGCGAGCAGGGTGTGCAGGGCTTCGATCCCCTCGCGGGTGGGAATGGTCTCGTAGCCGCGATCGGCGAAATCGGTGGCCTGCCCCGTCTCGCCCCAAGGACCCCAGTTGACTGCCAGCGTGGGCAGGCCGCTGCGGGTGCGCCAGGTGGCGAAGGCGTCGAGCCAGGCGTTGGCGGCTGCGTACGTTCCCTGTCCTGCGTTGCCGAGCAGGGAACTCATGGAGGAGTACAGGACGAAGAAGTCCAGGGATTGTCCGGCCGTGGCCTGGTGGAGGTTCCAGGCACCGGTGACCTTGGGGGCCCACACCCGCTTGAGCTGGTAGTCGCGGACGGTGCCCAGGGCGGCGTCGCTGAGGACCATGGCGCAGTGCACGACCCCGCGCAACGGCACACCGCCTTCGGTGGCGGCCTTGACGAGTCGTTCGGCGGTGCCGGACCGGGAGATGTCGCCGAGGACGATCGTGGTACCAGGCAGGTCTTTGACGGCGCGCGCGGTTTCCAGCGAAGGTGGCCGGCGGCCGTTGAGGACGACCCGGCCCGCTCCCTGCTCCACGAGCCAGCGTGCCGTGGCCAGCCCGAGACCGCCCAGGCCGCCTGTGACGATGTATGCGCTGTCGGGGCGTACGACGGGAGGCCCGTCCGGCAGGACGGCGGTGGTCTCTCCCCGATCGGGGACGGTCAGCACCATTTTGCCGATGTGCCGGGCGCCGGCCATCGAGTGGAAGGCATCCGCGGCCAGATCCAGCGGATAGGGGGTGCACAGCAGCGGCTTGAGGCGCCCCGCGGCGATGTGGTCCACGACCTCCCGCAGCAGCGTACCGAACAACTTTGGTCGCCCCTGCTGGAGTCCGATGAGGTCGACGGTGGCAAATGTGATGTTGTGGCGCAGCGGGGCGAGTTTGAGGGCGGCATCGGCCATGATGTCGCGTACGCCGAGTTCGACGAAGCGGCCGAACGGGCGCAGAGCTTCAAGCCCGGCGCGGACTGCGGGGCCGGCGAGGGAGTTCAGGACGACGTCTACTCCCTCGCCGCCGGTCGCCTGGCGGGTCTGTTCGGCGAAGTCCAGGGTGCGGGAGTCCATGACGCAGCGGATTCCGGTGCCGCGCAAGTAGCGTCGTTTCTCCTCGGTGCCGGCCGTGGCCAGGACGTCCGCACCCAGCAGGCGGGCGACGGCGATGGCCGCCAGGCCGGTGCCGCCGCTGGCCGAGTGCACGAGGACGCGTTCACCAGGGGCCAGCCGTGCGACGTGGTGGAGGGCATACCAGGCGGTGAGGAACGCCGTGGGCAGTCCTGCTGCCGCCTCGGGGGTGAGGGCGGGCGGGACGGGGACGACGGCGGTGGCGGGAACGGTGATGAAGGAGCCGAAGGCGCCGCCTTCGAGCTGGACGGCAAGGACGGTGTCTCCAGCGCGGACGTGGTCCACGCCCGCTCCCACGGCGGTGACCTCCCCCGCGCACTCGAAGCCGATGCGGTAAGGGGTGACAGGCTCTGAACCGAGCATGCCGAGGGTTGTAAGGACGTCGCGGAAGTTGAGCCCGGCGGCCTGGACGCGCACCTCGACCTCTCCCTCGCCAGGGTGACGACGGCCGGTTGCCACCAGCTCGAGGCTGTCGAGATCGCCGAGACGTCCGACGCGCAGGCGGAACCCGTCCTCGCCGTAGCGGACGACCCGGGTGGTACAGGCGGTGCGTTCGGCGTGGGTGACGGGGGCGCGGTCGATGCGTGCGACGTATCGGGTGCCATCCCGCAGTGCGACCTCGTCTTCGGGGGCGCCGGCGAGGAGTTCATCGGCCAGCGCGCGCAGCCCGGGTGCTCCGGGATCAGTGTCGACAAGGGTTGGCCGTAGGCGCGGGTGCTCGATCGCAAGGACACGTGCGACGCCGCGTACGGTGCCGTGGGCGGGGTGACCGGCCTCGTCTGCGGTGACCGCACGGGCGTGCCGGGTGGCGGTGTACAGGCGCCACGTTCCGTTGTGGTCTTCGGCGGCCTGGGCGAAGGCGAGCAGTCGCCTGGCACGTTGCTGTGCGCCGTGGGTGGGGTCGCTGTCGTCGGCGGACGGCGTGCCGCACAACAGGACGACGGCGCGCCAGGGTCCCGCTCCGGCGGCCAGGTGGTTGCGGAAGACGTCGGCCAGTGCGGCGAGTCCCTCCCGGCTCAGCGGTGTTTCTCGGACCTCCGCGTGGGCACCGGCGTCCCGCAGGAGTGTCGCCAGGCGTTCGGCTTCGCCATCTCCCTCACCCACGATGAGCCAGTTCCCGGGCGGTGTCTGCCGGGCGTGGGAGCGGGGCGCGTGGTGCCACCCGAGTTCCATGAACCACTGTTCGACGGCAGTACCGCGGGCAGGTGCGCGGCGGGCGAAGCGCGCGCCGTCGAGGGCCAGTACCGGTCGGCCCCCGGCGTCCAGGACACGGACGTGTCCGGCGAGGGTCGTCTCGGTGCTCTCGGTGACCCAGGCGTGCGCGTGGACAGCCTGTGAGAGGTCGCCCAGGATCCGCAGAGCGCCGATCTGGACGGGCAGGATGGGCGCGGGTGCGCTGTCGTTGCCGGCTCCGGCGACCAGCAGTTGCAGACACAGGTCGAGCAGGACGGGATGGAGGCTCAGGGCGTGCTCGGGAGTACGGGCGGTGGGTGGAAGTTGGATGCGCGCCCAGAAGCTGTTCCGGTGGTTGTTCGTGTGGAGCCCGGTGATGCCGGTGAAGGCGGGTCCGTGTTCGAGGCCGCAGGCACGCAACCCGGCGTAAAGGGCGGCCGAATCGAGTGTGACGGGGTGCTTGCGGTCGAGGGCCGGGATTGAGGCCGCACGGGCGGGCTGGGGTGTGGGCACACCGCGGGTACTTGCCGAGGCGTGCAGCTGCCAGGTCCCGCCGGGCTCGCGGGAGTGGATTTCGCCGGTGGCCTGCTGGGGGGTGGCAAGGGTGAGCGTAGTGCTGATTTCGGTGTCGTCGGTCAGGCGTAGCAGGTCGTGGAAAGTGATGTCGGTGATCTCGATGTCCGTGATGGCACCGCCCAGTGCGGTTCGGGCCGCGGTGTGCAGGAGGGCGCAGAATGCTGCGCCGGGCAGGACGGCAGTGCCGTGGACGCGGTGGTCGTTGAGCCAGGGCAGGTGGCGAGTGGGGGCGCTGGCGCTCCAGGTGTGGCGGATCGGTTCGCCGGGGATCTCTGTGTGCCGGCCGGGCAGGGCTCCCGCGTCGGCCGGCTGTGCCTCGCCGGAGGTCCAGTGGCGGGCGCGGTCGAAGGTGATGGTGGGGGCGTCTGTCAAGCAGCCGTCGCCATACAGGGGGGTCCAGTCGACGGTGCCGCCATCGCAGTGGACGGCAGCGAGCTGGGTCCGCAAGGTGGCGGTTTCGTCCTGTCCGCGGCGCAGTGAGGGCAGGACCAGCGCTTCCGGGGTCAGTTCGGCCAGGCTCTCCGTGAGGGACTGGGTGATCACGGGATGGGGCGAGATCTCGATGTAGATCTGGTGGCGGTCCTGGGCGGCGGCGGCCACGGCGGCATGGAAGCGGACGGGCTGGCGCAAATTGTCGCACCAATAGGCAGCGTCCAGGAGAGGGCTGTGCCGCGGGTCCTCGGTCACGGTGGAGTAGAAGGGGATGCGGGGCGCACGGGGGCTCAGATCGAGGAGAGCTTCGCGCAGATCGGGCAGGAGAGGGTCGACGTGGGGGCTGTGGGAGGCGACGTCGACCGCGATCGGCAGGGCGAGGATTCCGCGCTCCCCCCATCGGGTGATCAGGCGGGCGATCTGGTCGGCGTCGCCGGAGACGACCGTGGTGCCGGGCGAGGCCAGGACCGCCACGCAGACGGCGCCGGTCCCGGCGTCGGCGAGGTCCGCCTCCACGGTGGCCTGGTCCAGGGCGACGCTGGCCATCGCGCCCGACCCGGTGATCCGCTCCAGCAGTGCCGAGCGGCGGCAGATGACGCGGACCCCGTCGCTGAGTGTGAGCGCTCCGGCCACGACGGCTGCTGCGGCCTCTCCCATGGAGTGCCCGATGACGGCAGCGGGCCGGACCCCATGCGCCTGCCAGGCCGCGGCTAGCGCGATTTGCATGGCGAAGAGTACCGGTTGGATCCGCGGGCCCCCGGATACGGGTTCATCCGCGCGGATCAGCTCCAGGACGGAGAACCCCGCCTCCTGCCGGATGAGGGCGTCGACCTCAGTCAGGGCCTTCGCGAAGGGCTCGTGGCGCGCGAGGAGTTGGCGGCCCATGCCGGACCACTGGGAGCCCTGTCCGGAGAAGACCCATACCGGCTGGTGAGGAGCGGTGACATCGGCCGTGCCCGAGACGAGGGCCGGATGGGGCAGGCCCGCGACGAACAGCCGGAGTGCCTCCAGGGTTTCGGCGTGGGTACGGGCCACGACCGCGAGGCGCCCACGTCCGGGGCTGCGGCGCAGGGCCAGGGTGTGGGCCACGTCCCGCAGCGGGACGCGCGCACCGGCTCCTTCCAGCCAGTCGGCCAGGCGACCGGCCGCGGCTGGCAGGGCGCGGTGGGATCCGGCCGCGACCAGGATCACCTCGGGCGCCGCGTTCTCCGGCCGGCGTGGGGCGGGCAGTGCGGCGCGGCGGCTGGGCCGCGGTGGCTGCTGCAGGATCACGTGGGCGTTGGTCCCCGAGAAGCCGAATGAGGAGACCGCGGCCAGCCTGACCGGCTGCCGCCCGGGCCACTGGGTGGGTTCGACCGGGACGAAGAAGCGGGTGGCGTCCGCGGCGATGGCCGGGTGCCAGCCGGTGAAGTGCAGGTTGGGAGGAATGACCCCCTGCTGCAGGCACAGGACGGTCTTGATCAGTCCGGTGATGCCGGCGGCGGGCTCCAGGTGGCCGAGGTTCGTCTTGACCGAGCCGAGGGCGCACGGGGAGAGGCCGTTGCCGTACACGGCTGCCAGACTGGTGAACTCGACCGGGTCGCCCACCGGGGTGCCCGTACCGTGGGCTTCGATCAGTGAGATCTGCGCCGGGTCGACACTGGCCTGGGTGAGTGCCGTGCGGTAGAGGGCCTGTTGGGCAGTGGGTGACGGGGCGGCAAGGCCGTCGGAGCGGCCGTCTTGGTTCACGGCGGACCCGCGGACGACGGCGAGAATGCGGTCGCCGTCCTTGCGGGCGTCGGCCAGGCGTTTGAGCACGACGGCACCACAGCCCTCGCCGCGGACGAATCCGTCCGCGGCAGCGTCGAAGGTGTGGCAGCGTCCGGTCGGGGACAGCATGCCCATCCTGGCGAAGGACTGGGTGGTGCGTGGGGTGAGCATGAGGTTGACGCCGGCAGCCAGCGCGAGATCGCACTCCTCGCGGAGCAGTGCTTGGCAGGCGAGGTGGAAGGCGACCAGTGAGGACGAGCAGGCGGTGTCCAGGGCGATGCTGGGGCCATGCAGGCCGAGAAGGTAGGAGATGCGGCCTGCGGCCACGCAGTGACCATTCGTCAGAATGGAACCTTCGAGTTCCTGGGGCAGACCGACGAGCTGGTCCATGTAGTCGTTGTAGCTCAGACCGGTGTAAACGCCCGTGTGGGAGCCGGCGAGCCGGTCGGGAGGCAGGCCGGCGTGTTCCAGGGCCTCCCAGACGACCTCCAGCAGGAGCCGGTGTTGTGGGTCGAGGACGTCGGCTTCTCTCCCGGAGACGCCGAAGAAATCCGCGTCGAACCGCGAAACGTCGGTCAGGTACCCGCCCCGCCGGTGCAGGGCCTGAGCGTCGGCTGACATCCTGGCCGCCGGTGCGGGCGCATCGCGGCCGGGCGGAGGGGCGCCCACCGCCTCACGGCCCTCCATCAGCAGATTCCACAAGGCGGCCGGTGAGTCGATGTCTCCGGGAAGCCGACAGCCCATGCCGATGACGGCGATGGGCCCGTTCGCGGGGCGAGAGGGGTGCTTGTCCATAGCCGCCACGGGAGTCTCCTTGTGAGAAAAGCGGATGCATGTGGTTCGAGGAGCTTGGGGAGTTCGAGGAGAAGGAGGGTGTGCCACACAGCTGGCGCGACAACCGGGACCTCGTGCTCCCGCGGGGCGCCGCCGGCTTCGGACGGCCCGCGAGCAGCTCAGTGGCTCTGGCAGGGGAGCCTTCAGACGTCGGGACTGCCCAACAGGATGGCGCTCTTCACTCCGCCCATCTGGTAGTTGAAGCTGAGGGCATAGTCGAAGTCGAGGGACCGAGTAGCCGTCCCCGGGACCGGGTCGAAGGTGAGGTTGTCCGCAGGTTCCTCGCAGTTGGTGGTGGGACACACCTGGCCGTGGTTCATCATCAGCAGGGTCAGGGCCACCCCGAGGCAGCCCGCGGGTGCACCGTTGTGACCGAAGCAGCCTTCCTGGGAGGACATGAGCAGATCACGTGACGCGGGACCGTACAGCTCCCTGATGGCGTTGGCCTCGAACGTCGTGACCACCGCGTTGCCGTCGCTGCCGCCGTGGACATAGGGCACCTGGTCGATCTCCCAGGTGTCGCCGAGGCACCGCCGCACCGCGGACACCAGCGCCCTTCCGGTGTCGTCGCAGGCCAGTGGATTGGCCAGCCCGTCCCGGGTGGTTGCCTGAGCGAGGACTTGGCCGTAGAGGCGGGCGTCCCGTGCGAAGGCGTGGTCTCGGCTCTCCATGACGATGGTCGCGGACCCTTCGCCGTGGTTGATGCAGTCGGCGCGCCGGTCGTATGGACGCATCAAGGATGCGAATGACGGCAGGAGGGCGGGCATGTCCTGGGACCGCATGGCGTCGTACGTCTGCTGGGCTCCGCTCAGCAGACGCTGGATGTTGTGGATGAGGGGGACGCTGAAGATGTCCACCCCAGTCACCACGGCGATCTCGGTCTCACCCGAGGCGATCATGCGTTGGGCATTGCCGATCTGGAGGGCGGAGGACGCGCAACCGCACGACACAGTGAAGTTGGCGCCCTTGGACCGCGTGAGCGCGCCCTGGACCAGGGCCACGTCCGAGGGGGTGACCGACTGCTCCGCCGCGACGAACATCTCCATCGCCTCGGCAACGGGGAGGGTCGCGGGGTCGGCCCGTAGGACGGCGAGGTAGCTGTCGATGTTGGCGTCCACACCCCCGCGGCCGACTAGGACAGCGGCTGTTTCGAGATCGCGGTGCACATCGAGGCCCGCGTCCGTACACGCCTGTGCCAGCGACACCAACCCGAAGCGATGGGCGTTCGTGTAGTGGCGGGAGAAGAAGTCGGGAACGCCGACCACTCGTTCCTCGAACGTTTCATTCGACAGGTTCACGCTGCCGTAGTAGACGCCCTTTTTGACAAGGCACGACGTTCCGTGGCTGGCTACCTCCCAGAGTTCGTTGGCGGTGAGGACCGGGGACTCGGTGCCTGGAAGGCAAAGTCCGATTCCGGTGACTACGGCGTCCCGCCCGCGTCGCCTGGTCCGCCTGTTCACGAGTCACCCGCAGGTGACAATGGATTCTTCATCGGGATTCCCCTTCAGGATCAGTCAAGGGCGGCTATGATGGTCACCGTGCCGGAGCTCGGCCCGTTGGTCTTCCTGGGCTGGTGAACCGGCCTATTCGGCCACATAGGTGCGGCAGCGCCAGCGGTACACAGGCCGCTGCTCACCATCACGTCCGGCGCAGAATCCTGAGAACTCGAAATGCTCGTAAGCATTCCCGCACAGGATTTTGACCTTCGGCTCGTCTTCCACTGACTGAACTTCCCAGACCACGGGAGCCCAGTCCGGCCCTCCGGTAAGCATCACGCTTATTATTTCCGGCATATCCGGCTCCTGGGTCGAGGTGGCGGCCCGGGGCGAATGAACTACTGCCCGGCCGCTACTGTTGTCGGCTCTCAGTTTCATGGGGCGTTCCGCATATTCCGCCGGCGCGCGGCGGCTTCTACTCCTTCATCGCGGACGGAAGAAGACACGTCCGGGAATCAGGCACCGGGAGACCAGGAGGCAGGTCCTGGACAGGGACCTGTAGAAATGGGAAACCAGCATGGTGACCTCGTCATGTGAGGAAAAGCCAAGCGTCGACACCGGAACCGAATTTCCCGCACTCTGTCCGTGGACCGATCGCGTCCTCGCGAACGGGCGAAAGGTGGTCTCGGCTTCTTCACCGGTTGCCTACGCTTCCCGGTGCCTCTGGTATGAGAGGCGCCTCGCCGCGTCGCCCGCGCCGGCCACCCGCCGCCGGTGAGACGGAGGCGGCGGGTGGCCGGCCGGAAGGGACGCGCGGTGGTCCGGCGGCGGCAGAGGCCGGCCGCCGCCGGGGTGGAGGGGGCAGGCGGCCCAGCTCAGTGGTGCCGGCCTGCGAGCCGTCAGGTCGCGACAGCCAGTGCCTGGGTGAGCGCGGACGCGGTCGCCTGCTCGGAGCTCAGGGCCGATCCCGAGGCGCCCAGCAGGTTGTACACGAGGGCGACCGCGTTGCTCGCGGAGGCGGTGAGGACGTTGGCTCCGACCACTGGCGGCTGTCCGACGCAGTCGCCGAGTGCCGCGGCGAGCGAGGTGGCGGCGGACAGGTTGTAGGTGCGGGCGGTCGCTGTGTTGTTGACCTGGTCGGCAGCGATCGCCAGGTTGTTGGACGTCTGGGCGGCCTGGAGGTCGCTGACGCAGGCCGAGGTGGCCGCGGCGGCGGGAGCCGCAACGGCAAGCGGGGCGATGCCCACAGCGGCACCCAACGCCATGGCAGCAGTGACAGTAGCGGCGGCAAGGCGGGAACGGTTCATGATGAACTCCCTGGAGGTGATGAACACGCCTGATTTCAAGGGCGGCCGACGGGAGTGGCACCCCGCTCTGTCCAGAAGCTGCTGTGGGAACCGGAACTCGCTCTAATCGTCCAGCATTTCACCCGCTGGGAATGACGAACGGAACGGGTCGCAACCGAGCTCCCGGAGATGGGATGGGCGACCCGCCGGTTCGCAATTAGTAAGCACCCACGTCGGACGGCATCTCTAGGGGTGATCCCCCGACATCACCCGATTGGACGAACTGGCAAGCCCCCCGCGCCGCAGGTGCACCTGCAGAAACAGGTGCAGCACCTTCGTGCCAGGTTCGCGACGCACATGCGGTGACGTTCCGTAGTCGCGCGCAGGACGCCGCGAGCTTCGGTTCTTGAGCTCGGTGTCCCAGGCGCGGTTCCCACTCGGCGGCCGGAGGCGGCGTAGCCGCGGTCCCCCGGGCCCCAGTGATGGCATCGGGCGATCCACGCCGCAGTTGCCGCGTGTGAGTCGGCCGCAACTGCGGCAGGTGCACGGACTGGGCGGCCGGCCGCCGGTGGCGACCGCCGTGACCGTCGCGCTCATGCGCCCGCGGCGCGGCTGCAGCGGTGCTCGTCCGCGGAGCGGGTGCGCATCGCGGCGGCGAACGCTACCCGGTGCCATCCTGCGCGACTCGACGAGGTCGGCGCCCGCTGGAGCGCGTATCGAGGAGGCGCAACGGGACAACGCGTGCAGGCGGACGGTGGGGACAGCCCTTAGGTCCCCAGTGGAGACGCTGAGTTGGTGAACTCGATGGACCGGTCAATTGCCTTGCTTGCCCTGGGGCGGATGATGTCCGCGCGGGGGCGGCACAGCTGGCCCGGTGTGGAAGTGTGGCGGCTGTCCTTGACCGGCAGCAGCGCGGTCAAGGCGGTGCGCTGGGTGGCGTTGGGCTTGGAGGTCAGGTTGCGCCGCATCTTGTGGGGTTGGCGTGCTCGCGGATGGACGCGACCATGCCCTTCGAGGACGGTGGTGCCGGGCACCAGCATCTTGTTGCCGACCAGGACAGTCGAGGTCCTGTAGCCGTAGGCGTCCTTGATGGCGCTCTGGTGGTCCAAGCGTGTGCGCTCGGCGCCGTACCCCCGCCAGCACCGACGTCGAGTTCTCCGAGCTGGTCGGCGACGTACTCGACGAGCTCGCCGGGCGCGTCCTCGGGGTCATCGGGGAAGGAGCCCGGAAACCGTCGGTGTCGATCTGGACGCCGTAGCCGAGCTGCGATCTCACGCCGCGGGAGGCCGTCGCCCGCCGCCTCGCATCGCGGTCCAGCAGGAAGTAGCCGGTCAGATGTCCGTCATCCGGTCCAGCGGTGGCTACGGCGCTGTCCTCAACCAGGACCGGCGGTTCCATCCTTCCAGTGACGGTGACCGGGCGTATACAGCCCCTGAGCCCCCCGGGGCTCGATCCCGCATGGTGCCCAGGCTGCCTCCCCTTGTGAGAGGGCGACAGACGTTCCTGCGGAAATGGACAGCCCCACGACGTCGGAGCCAGGGGCAACACACCCCGGCCGCCGCGCCACCCTATCGGTGTGATGCTTGCGGGTGCTGCACGACCTCACGAGCGCCCAACTTCACACCCCTGGTGCTCTTGTCACGCCCGCCTGCGTCGACCCCGCAGCCCCATGGACACCCGGGACAAACAGTCCACCGAGCCGAACTACGCCATCCGGGTGATAGTCGTTTGTCCACTGTTGCGGTCATATGCCTGTCCAGCGGATAACGGTTTGTATCCAACCGGTGGGCCGCCCATCCTCTCCGGGGGAGCGGCTGCGCGCGTCGGCTACTGCCGGCCGCTGTGGTGGGCGTGGGCTGCCGCGATGGGTACCCCTGGGAGAGGGCATTGGATCCGTCAGCCGGCGCCGGCCGGCACCGGCTGACGCGGGCCCTCGGGGCTCGACGCGTGCCTTCCCATCGCATCGGAGCATGCCTCCCGGCACCATTGCCGCCGACAGCACACGAGCAGCCTGACTACCACCGCATACCGAAGATGCGGTGGATTCGCCGTCTCCACCCGCGAAGGCGGACCGGAGCAACTCCCTGGCCGGGCCAACCAGAACCGGGACTGCCGGGCACGCGCCGCGCATGAAGAGACCCTGAAAGCAAGGCACCGACCCCCGAGGGCACCGGTGACGCCAGCGACGCTCACCCGGAGTCAGGCGCGCTCACCTCCGGCAGCGATCAGGCGAGCCTGAGCGCCCGGGCGCTCACCTACGGTCCTCACGCCGTTAGCGCGCCACAGCGGCGAAGACGCTCACCAAGCGGACGTATATGCAGCGAGGACGCGTCTACCGATCGCTGCCACGACCGTATATGTCGGGCAGCGCAGGCGGCGGCCTCGCCGCGCGCCGCAGCACCGTCCACACCAGCGCTGGTGATCCCCAGCGCCAGATCACAATTCACCCAGAGTTCTGACCCGGCCCCACTGCCGTGAAGGACGCCGCGTGCCGCCCCGATCTCCCCCCGTTGACAAAGGCCGGGGTGGTCGCGGCAGTCCTCACCACCGAAAATCGAGAGGAGCGGACGTCATGCACCCATGCATCTATGTGGTCGACGTCCCGATACACGACACCACCGACCCGGCCCGACACGGCTTACACGTCTTCACTGGCGTCGCCGACTCCCCGGCCGCGGCTCTGCGCCGCGCGCAGGAGGTCTACGACGCCGCGCTCGCCGCGCACACGGCTGGACTCGAGATCCCGGACAAGCAGCCGGACAGCTGGGGAGCACGCGGGCTTCGGCCCGGATGGAAGATGGACTGGCCCGCCGCCAAGGCCGATCTCTGGCACAACCCCGTCAGCTGGACCCGCCGCAGCGACTTCGCCGTGTAGACCCGCCAGGCACAGGTGTGCAACGGCGTCCAAAGCAGTTCGCCTGCCCCGGCCCATCCCTGTTCGGCGGGCCGCCGAGGCCAGAGCGAACCGCCGAGCCTGTGACCTGGGCCGTCTCACGACCGGTCGTATCCGACGGCGATCCGACATCAGCCGTGAGATCCCGACACGAAATCTGAGACCCTACACCTCCAGTTCGGTACTACGGGTCATGTCCCGCAGGCGGGAGTAGTGGAACTGGTGCGCGACGGTGATCGAACAGGTGGGGCCATTGCGATTTTTGGCGAGGATCAAATCGCTCTCCCCTGCGCGGGGACTGTCGGGCTCGTATGCGTCCTCGCGGTGTAGCAGGACGATGCCGCTCGCATCCTGCTCCAGTTGCCCTGAGTCACGCAAGTCGGACACCTGCGGCTTCTTGCCCTCCCGGTGTTCCGAGCCGCGGTTGAGATGGGCGCAGCAGATGATGACAGCGCCGGTCTCCTCGGCGATGATCTTCAATTCGCGGCTCACTTCGCTGACACGTTCATAGGGGCTCTGCCGGGGGGTGCGCTGGTCGGTGTACATGAGCTGGACGTAGTCCAGGATGACCACGGGCGCTTGACCCGTCTGCCTGGTCAGGGCCTTGATGCGGGTGCGGACCAGTCCTGGGGTGACGCGAGGGGTGTAGTCCATCCACAGCGGCAGCGCCGATAGGTCGGGGAGGCGCAGGGCGATGCGCGTCCAGTCGTGGTCGGTAACGGCCGGCCCGCCCTCCATGAGGCGGTGCAGGTTGACGCGGGCCCGGTTGGCGAGCACGCGGTTCGTCACCTCGCTGCGGCCCATCTCCAGGCTGTGCACGAGGGTGGTCCTACCGGAATGGGCATTGGCCAGCGCGATACCCAGTGTCATCGCCGATTTGCCCATGGCAGGCCGCCCGGCCACCACGACGACGTTCCCTGGCTGCATCTTGAGGGCCTGGTCGAGGTCGGTGAGTCCGGTCACGGCCGCCGCCTCGACCGTGGTCTCCAGGCTGTCCAGGTGCTGTTGGAGGCCGTCACCGAACCGTTCGAAGAGCCCCTTGTCGATGCTTTGGTCGGCGGCAAGGTGCTCCAGCTCGGCCTGGTGCGCGGTGATCGCGTCGGTTACGGCAGCAGGGTCGGTCTGACGGGCCGCCTGCATTCCGCGCGCTAGGGCCTGCTGATAGCGGCGCAGGCGCGCGTAGCCGTGGACGAGTTCAGCGTAGTGCGCTGCCTCGACAGAAGTGCACGCCTGGGCGGCGATCTCCGACAACCGAACGGCTCCACCGATGCGTTCCAGGTCACCGCTCCGGCGCAGCTCGGCCTCAACCATCGGCACACCGGTGGGTTTGCTTTGGCCATGCAGGGCCAAGACCGCCCGCCAGATCGTCTCGTGGTGAGGGCGGAACCAGTCACCGCCGTCACTCAGGACGGATGCGGCGGCCGCCACTGGGTCGTAGGCCGGCGTAGCGGTCAGGCACGCGCCCAGTACGGCCGTTTCGGCCTCGGTGCTCGCGGCCCTGGCCCCGTCCGACTGCTGCGCGCGAATGTCCGGGTCGAAAGCGTTCACCCCAGCTCCTTGAGGGTGCCGGCCGTGATGCCCGGGTGGGTGCAACGGCGCATCGGCGCATCGTCGTCGCCGTCCACGGCCCAGCCGTACTGATCGCACGCAGGGCAGGCCGCCCGCAGCCCAGCGAGGTCCTGCGGCGCCGGTCTCGGCTGTGTGGCTGGTGCTGGGGCCGGAGCGCGGTAGCGGCGCAGGTCCGCCACCCACAAGGGCAGACACTTCACCCACGAGGCCGCGCCGGTGGTGTTCTTGAAGACCTCGTCCTCCAGTATCCGGCGCTGGCAGTCGTCCATGGCCGTCAGCGCCGGCCAGCCCTGCGCTCGCATCGCCGACAGCAGCGTCGGAGCGCTCTTGCGCGCAGTCACCAACCCTGCCTGCCACTGCTGCATTTGCTGCAGGAAGTCCTCAGCAGCCCGGATCTCCTCAAGGGAGAACTCCGGCGCTTCCTTCCGCTGTGATGGCAGAGGCCCCGTGGTGAGGGGGTAGGGGGGGGAGGATTCCTCCTCCCCCGGGGGGAGTGGGGGGTGGACGTCGGATCGCGGGTTTCCCGCATTCCGTCTCGGAGCAGGCGAAACGCGGGTTTCCAGATCGCGGGTTTTCCGCCATCGGGATCCGGATCGCGGGTTTCCCGCATTCCGCCTCGGAGCAGACGAAACGCGGGTTTCCAGCGGCTTGTGCAGCGGCTCCGGCCCCGGATCGCGGGTTTCCCGCCTTGCGGTGCTGACCTGCAAGGGTACGGTGAGGCCGAGATCGATGTACTGCTGGTTGTTGGCCGGGTTGCGGTAGACCCGAGTGACCCAGGTGGGGCGCTGGGCGACCTCGTCGTACACGGAGATCCGGGCGAGGTGGCCGGCCTTGGTCAGTCGGCCCGCGATCGCGTTGTACCGGTCCTTGCCCATCTTCCAGCCCCGGGCTTGGAGATCCTTGCGGATCGCCTCCATGGTCGAGGGGAGCCGAGGGTCCCGGAGCAGCAGCTCCGCCAGCACGCCGAGATCCTCCGGCTGCAAGCCCGGCGTGCGCACCAACTCACGCCGAAGGATCACGTCCTCCGGGACCTCCCAGGAGCGCTCCAGATAGCTGCTCCCAAAGTCGTCATTCACCGGCCACCACCCACAGAGCCCAACGGGACCCGGAGGTGTGCTGCCGACGGCATGCTGGGGCGTGTAGTTATGTGCCGTTTCCGCCCCAGAAGGCATGTCTTCAGAGACAAGGGGTTTCCGGCCGGGGACTGCGCTCTTGCAGAGCAGGCAGGAATCTTCGAAGGGGTCCCACTGAGCCGGACGTGGGCTCCGGTGGGCCAGACCGAGGTGTGCAAGGCCGAGAAGATGGTCACATCTACAGGTCGACGGCGGAGGCGCGGCTGGTGATGCATCGGGTGGATCTTCCCTGTTAGGGGAGTCGAGAGCAGAGATGTAGCCAGACACGCATGAAAATCATGTCCCGTGCTGGCTATCCTGACGAGGTTCCCTATCCTGGGGGTAGGTGACCACGCGAACCCAAGGTTCACGGGTGTAACCGCAGTCGAGGTCGCATCGCTGTTCACGACTCGGGTTCTTGGAAGGTTCTGCGAGTCGATCGCTAGGGAGCGGTCTCCGTTGTGGCGACGGAGGCCGCTCCACGCGTTTACCGCGGCATCTCTGCACTCTTGTCGGCAGAGGCTACGAGGGCTGCAGGGTACAGAGCGGACAGTTCGGCAAGCAGCCGTGCGTACGCCTCGCGACGCTGGCCCCGAGGCTCTGCTTCACCCGATTCCCACCGGGTCACCGCCAGCCGCTTCACCTCAAGTGCTTCGGCGAGTTGTGTCTGAGTGAGGCCGTGGGCCTTTCGGAGCCGCCCTCGCACGGCTGGTGGCGGCAATACGGTACGGGGCGCGCGGAGCAGCACGTCCACTGCGGCTGGTAGGTCGGTCATGGTTACCCCTCCTGTCGCTCAGAAAATACATGTGGAGATGCATCGGGGGCAGGGCTTATCACGACATGTCACCTGCAAAGGTTGTATGAACGATTCTGCTAACAGAGAGATCCCATGTCGTCGTCCTGCACGCATTGCTCTTCGTCATTGCGCGAGGCAGAGGCGGCGCGAAGAGGGAGTCGTGAATGCGGCGCTCTTCAACTCGCGGCACGAGGACCGGGGCCCGCATCCTGATCGAGAGCGTTCCGCTGACCATCAGAGAGGCTGGCGAGGGCCCGAGTCGCATAGGACACGGTCTAAGGAAACCTGGCGCACACGCCGCTGGCCCGCCGAGAAAAGCCGCCCGAGCCTGACGCCGACCAAGTCAGTTGCAGTTCTCCGTCGGGCCCGGCACAGGTCGACGAAGGCCTCGGCAGAGGCGGACGCGGCCGACGGCCAACTCGAGGGCGCCGGGCTGTCGCATGGTCGTCCGCCACCCTCGACAACTTCGGCTCAGACGGCTCGACAGTCTCGGTCTCGGTCACGTCCTCACTGGTCATCGGTGCGTCTTCGTTGATCGGGAGTTACAGCGAACGATGTACAGGCCCGCGAGCGGCTGGTCGTCGCTCATTTACCGCGGTCAAGGGCGGGGAGTTCGCCACCTGAGTCACGGCAGCACCTCCGAATGATCGGCCCCCGTTGTCCGGCGGGGGCCATCGCCATGTGGGCATGGGGCCGGGGGCGGTACGCGCCGCCGACGCACGCTGCGCCATCCGGGTTAACCCGGCCGTCAGCCATAGCGTGGCGCTCCGCCATTCCCTTCAATCGGTGCTAACGACGTGGGGTGCCCATCCCTGTCGGGGGACCATGGACGGCTGCCGGCGTGATGCGCCACTTCGCCGTGTTCTTCAGGGCACCCCCGACAGGTGCGAGCGCTCGGACGGCTCCCTGTCCTCCTGGGTGCAGCAGCTCCCCACCTCCTTCACGGAGCCTTCGAAAGGGGCTGTCCAACATGGCACTCGCTCTCACTCTCACCCCGGCAACGGTCGCGGTGGGTCAGACCTTCACAGCTGCCGTCACCGGTGCCGCATCCGGAGAACTGATCACTTTTACCTACGACGCGGTGGCCCCGCAGACGGCAACCGCCGACGCCCTCGGCAATGCGAGCGTCACTTTCACAGCGACGACAGCGGGCACGGTAGTTGCTGCCGGTGCCACAAGTGGCGCCGCCTCAGCGTCCCTGACCATCACGGCCGCACAGAACTGTGTGGTCACCCTGTCGTCGACGCCGGCCAACCCGGCCGCGGGCCAGCCGGTGACCCTCACCGCCACGGTCACCTGCGGCGGTGTTCCCGTCTCCGGTGCGACCGTACTTTTCGCCACCACCAGCGGCTCCCTGGGAGTCGGCGTCACCAGCGCAGCGGGCCAGGCCACCGTCACCACCAGCCTGCTGCCCACGGGCACCAACGTCGTCACAGCCACCGTGATCGCCGCCACCACCACCTGCACCTGCGTCGGTGTCGCCGCCACGGCGACCGTGACCGTCACGGCCGCACAGAACTGTGTGGTCACCCTGTCGTCGACGCCGGCCAACCCGGCCGCGGGCCAGCCGGTGACCCTCACCGCCACGGTCACCTGCGG
>NZ_JBFAJR010000034.1:76775-80477 GCF_040655295.1 Streptomyces sp. NPDC050448
TGCGGCGGCGTCCCGGTCCCGGGTGCGACCGTCCTGTTCAGCACCACCAGCGGTTCGCTGGGAGTCGGCGTCACCTCCGCAGCGGGCCAGGCCACTGTCACCACCAGTCTGCTGCCGTCCGGCAGCAACGTCGTCACGGCCACCGTGATCGCCGCCACCACCACGTGTACCTGCATCGGTGTCGCCGCCACGGCGACCGTGACCGTTACCGCTGCACAGAACTGTGTGGTCACCCTGTCGTCCACGCCGGTCAACCCGGTCGCAGGCCAGCCGGTGACCCTCACCGCCACCGTCACCTGCGGCGGCGTCCCGGTCCCGGGTGCGACCGTCCTGTTCAGCACCACCAGCGGCCCACTCGGCATCGGCGTCACCACCGCAGCGGGCCAGGCCACCGTCACCACCAGCACGCTGCCGGCCGGCAGCACCGTCGTCACGGCCACCGTGCTCACCGCCACCGGCACCTGCTCCTGCGCCGGCACTTCCGGAACCGGGACCGTGACCGTGGGCGTGGCGACAGGGCAGCTCACGGCACACCCCGCCTGCTACCGGCTCAACATCCCCCCGCTGCCCTGGGCCTTCGCCACCGCCACCTTCAGCGCGAGTGGCGCGACTCCCGGCGCGACGGTCACCTTCCACCTGGACGGCCCCGCCGGCCCTGTGGTGTGCACCGCCGTCGCCGACGCGAGCGGCAACGCCAGCTGCACGGCCACCCTCACCATCACACAGGTGCTGTTCGCCAGCTACACCGCGACCAGCGGGGGCGTCTCCTCGTCCAACACCCTCTCCATCTGCCTCACCTGAGGCTCGGCTGCGGCTCGCGCACCGCGGCGGCAGCAGACGTACGGCAGCTCACCCGAACCGGGCTTTCCGACAGGTGAGTTGACGAGCAACCCGGAAGAACAGCCGTCCCCCGTAGTGCAAGTACGGGGGACGACTGCTGGAGCACAAGGATAGGCGGGGCGGTACGGCGGCATGCCGACCGGCCCGCCGCCCCTCACCGCAGGAAGTTACAGAAGGAGCGGAACATGGCCTGCAATTGCGGCGGCGGTGCCCGCCCGACCGTCGTCATCTACCAGCTGAACCTTCCCGATGGCACCCGGCGCCAGTACTACACCTGGCAAGAAGCCGACGCGGCCAACCAGCGCGCGGGCGGCCTTGGAACCATCCTCGTCATCAATCAGTAACGACCATCCGGGTGCATTCACGGTGACGGAGTGGATCTCATGAGCCTTGTGGAGTTTCTCCTTTCCCTCGGCGCGACGTGCCGTATCACCAGATTCCTCACCAAGGACACGCTCGCGGCGGGGTTCCGCTCCTGGGTGGCCGGCCGCTTCGGCGACGATTCCAAACTCGCCAGCTTGGTTGGCTGTAGCTGGTGTTCGAGCATGTGGGTGGCTTCCGCCACTGCCTGGCTTGCCCACTGGGCCGGAGGGACAACCGGATTCCAGATCAGCGCGATAGCGTTGTCCCTCTCCTACCTCGCCGGGTTGGCTTCCCGGTGGCTCGATTGAGTCAGAAATGGTCAGAGGCGGGAGGGAGCGCCGCGAATGCTGCTGCCCGTGTTCCCTCCGGGACCGGAGTACCGGGCTCCCTGCTGCGACGTATCCGGGCGACCGCCGGCCTCGCCCGTTCAACGGCACCGATGCCTGGGCCGTTGGGAGTTCTCGCTTGTTTGTCCGGGGTGATTCTCGTTTGGGTGTCCAGTCTTTAGCGTTGCGTGGTTGTTCAACTTGATTGGCTTCACGGGGTGTTGTGTGCTGCGGGTGGGTGTTGCTGTTGGATATGGGCTGGGGATCGGCTGGTCATCAGGTGAGGATTGGCTGGTCAGTGGGGTGGGGGTTCCAAGCGGGGTAGGCTCTTTCTTGATCGTTTGTGGGGTGGTGTGGCCCCTGCGGGGTGTCGGGGGAGTGCTGGGATGTCGGGCGGGGTCGTGGCGGATGCGGGTGTGTTGCGTGCGGTGGCGGTGCGTAGGTTGCTGGTGTTGGAGGGCCGGGGGGAGTTGACGCCGGCGCATGTGCGGATGGTCGCTGGGACGTTGGGGGTGTCGGAGCGGACGGTGCGCCGGTGGCTTGCCGCGGCGCGTGCTGAGGGTCGTTTCGGTCCGGCTGAGCGGGAGCGGTTCGTTGTCACGCCGGGGGTTTTGAAGCTGTTGGCGTTCCACCGTGGGAACGCGGCCGCGCTCCACCGGGAGCTGGTCACTGTGCAGGCGGGGGGAGGCGCTCAGGCGCCGTCGCTCGCGACGTTGTACCGGGCTGTGGCCAGGGATGTTTCGCCAGGGCAGTGGGCCGGGTTGCGGGGTGGGGAGCAGGCACGCCGGGCTCATGACGTGTTCTTCCAGCGCCCGGTGGGGCATCGCAATGAGGTGTGGGAGACCGATCACGTCCAGGTGAAAGTGGACGTCGATATCGAGGGTCGGGTGGGCCGGCCGTGGGTGACCTGGTTCATCGACTGTTCGACGCGGGTGATCTGCGGGTACGCGGTGACCGCGCAGGTTCCTTCCAGGGAGTCGGTCCTGGTCGCTTTGCGGGACGCGATATCCCGTGAGGGGGAACACGGCCCGTTCGGTGGCCTGCCTGGAGCGGTACGTGTGGACCGGGGCAAGGACTTCCTCTCGCGGGCGGTGGGGGAGGCGTTGGGTGCGTTCGCGGTCCCGGTGGTCGATCTTCCCGCTTACAGTCCGCACCTGAAGGGCACCGTGGAGGCGTTGAACAGGGCCGCCAAGCAGATGTTCTTCGCTTCTCTTCCCGGTTACACGGCCGGCCCGCGTCTGAAGGGCGGCAGGAAACCGGCAGGCGAGCAGCAGCTGCTGCCGCTTCAGGCGTTCATCGAACTGCTGGGGCAGTGGGTGGACTGGTGGAACACCGAGCACCAACCGCGTTCCCTTGCCGGGCGTACCCCGGCGGCCGTATGGGAGGAGGACCTGACCCCGGTCGAGGACGCCGAGCCTGGCGCGCTGCACATGTTCACCCTCGAGGACGACGGCCGGGTCCGCGTACTTGCGGGCAAGGGGGTGCGGTGGAAAACCCGGAACTACGTCGCTGCGTGGATGACCGGGCAGGCCGGGCGGAAGGTACGGCTGCGCTACATGCCGCATCACGAGCACGAGATTGAGGTCTACGACGCGGCTACCGGCCAGCATTTGGGGCCGGCGTACCTGTCGAACCGTGCGAGTGCGGAGCAGATCCGGGAGATGAGGCGGGCCCGGGCGCGGGAGGCTGATCGGCTCAAGCGGTTGCTGGTCGCGGCCGAGAAGGACCGCGCCATCCGGTTCGCGGCTCTCACCCGCGGTACGCCCGAGGTGCTGGGCACGGTCACCGAGCTGGAGGCAGCCGCCGCGGTGCGGGCGCATGGCGCCGCGGATCTCGCCGAGGCGGCGCTCCCCGGATATCTGCCGCTGTCCGACCGGATGCCGGTGTCCTGGACCGCGCTGAAGCCGGTCGATGCCGCTGTTCCTTGTATTGAAGACGACGACGAAAGCCTCCTTGCCGCGCGATGAACGCCATACCCGCTGCCCGTACCTCTCCGGCCCGCCCGCCCCGTGGCCCTCTGCCGCCGCCCCGTAAGGACCACTATCTGTCGCTGCCTGATGCGAACGTGATGGGCACGATGAGGTTCCCCCGTTGCGCGGGAGGTGTTGACTAGCTGGTCGGGGCGGGTTGACGTGGTTTCAGGTTCACTGGTTCGGTCGCTGCCTGGTTGGCG
>NZ_JBFAJR010000035.1:0-79948 GCF_040655295.1 Streptomyces sp. NPDC050448
AATGCGGTGGGGGCACCTCCCAGCGGTAGCTGGGGGATATTGGCGACCGACGACAACGCGGCAAGGCGCGGTGCCAGGCGGCCCGGGCCCGGCCAGGATCCGCCGGACACCCCCTAACGGTGGAGCGGAGGGTGCGGTGGCGGTGGCGGGATGGTGGCCGTGCCGGGTGCGGCCTCCGGCCAGACGAGCAGCACGGGGCAGGGGGCGTGGTCGACGATGAACCGGCTGGCGGGGCCGAGGCTGCGGGGGCCGAGGTGGGTGCGGTCGCCGTCACGGGCGAGGATGAGCAGGTCGGCTCCTTCTGCGGCGGCCACGACTTCGCGTTCGACGCGGCCCGAGCGTTCTCGCCGGGTGCACGGGCGCCCCAGCCGCTCGGCCGCGCCGGCCAGGAGCTGTTCGCCCGCCGCGGCGGCCAGGTGCTCCACCCGCGTGCCGGGGTCGCGGTCGGGGCGTGCGCGGCCCAGCAGCCCGGCGTAGGCGCCGTGCGCGGCGCCCGGCACCTCGGGCCCGGTGACGTGCAGCAGCACCAGTTCGGCGTCCGCAGGTGTGTGGGTGCGCGCGGCGTCGACGCAGGCGGGCCAGGTGCCCTCCACGATCCAGACGATGACGGTCACCGTGTTCAGCCTCCGATCGTTTGGAGTGACGCCCACAGTGCCACCACCGAGAGCAGGAGTGCGGTGGGCACGGCGAACAGACCGAGCCGGGTGAACTCGCCCAGCTTCACGTCGGTGTCGTGTTCGTGCACGATGCGCCGCCACAGCAGGGTGGCCAGGGAGCCGGCGTAGGTGAGGTTCGGGCCGATGTTCACACCGAGGAGCACGGCCAGGACGGCGCCGGGGCCGGTGGGGGCGGCCAGCGGCAGCAGCACCAGGACGGCGGGCAGGTTGTTGATGACGTTCGCCAGTACGGCCGCCAGTGCCGCGACGGCGAGGAGGGCCGCCAGACCGGTGCCGGCAGGAACCACGCGGTCCAGGGCGTCCGCGAGGCCGTTGTCGACCACCGCCCGGACCACGATGCCCAGCGCCAGCACGAAGGCGCAGAACGGCAGGGCCGCGGCCCGCACGATCGTCGTGGGGGTGGTGCGGCGCTGGGCCAGGGCGCGGGCCGCCAAGGCGGCCGCGCCCGCAGCCGCCGCCCAGGCCGGGTTGATGCCGAGCGCCGAGGTCAGCACGAAGCCCGCCAGGGTGCCGGCCACCGTGAGCAGTGCGAACAGCGGCAGTTCGCGCTGCTCGGAGGCGGGCGGGGCCTCGGCGCCCGCGTCCAGGTCGGTGGCGAAGAAGCGGCGGATCACCACGTACTCGGCCCCGATCGCGGCCAGCCAGGGCAGCGCCATCAACGCGGCGAAGCGGGTGAAGGTCAGGCCGCTGGCGGTGAACGCCAGCAGGTTGGTCAGGTTGGAGACCGGCAGCAGCAGCGAGGCGGTGTTCGACAGGTGGGTGCAGGCGTAGACGTGCGGCTTGGCGCGAGCGCCCAGCCGTGCGGCGGTGGCGAACACCACCGGCGTCAGCAGCACCACCGTGGCGTCCAGACTGAGCACCGCGGTGATCAGCGAGGCCGTCACGAAGACGAGGACCAGCAGGCGGCGGGGGCGGCCGGCCGCCCGGCCTGCCATCCAGGCGCCGCAGGCATGGAACAGGCCCTCGTCGTCGCACAGCTGGGCCAGGACCAGGACGGCCGCGAGGAAGCCGATCACCGGGCCCAGCCGGGCGGCCTCGGCCGCCGCGTGGTCGAGCGAGATCGCGCCGGTGGCGATGACCACCCCGGCGGCCGGAACGGCCACGACCGCCTCCGGCCAGCCCCACGGCCGGATCACCGCGCAGGCCAGCACCGCCAGGAGCAGGACGACGGACAGTACTTCTGCGAGTGAGGCGTTCAGGGTCGGAGCCTTTCCGGACGGAGTCCTGGCACGAGAGGAGTTCGTTGTACACCTTCGCGCACCCCTGCGCGCGTACGGTCGCGACGTCATCCACGGGGGTGCCTGTGGTGTTCGGGTGGGGCCGGAGCCCAGCCGTTGCCACAGGCCGATCTCTTCGGGCTGAGCGGGCCCTCGGGCCGGTGGATGCGGACGGGCTCGGGCCGGAGCAGCAGGTCGTCGTCCACGGCCGACTGCCCGGTCTCGCCGAGGGCCCGGCGTTTCGGGCGCGGCCTCCTTGGACTCGTGGGCCGGCGCGAGCCCCTTCCCCGGCTCGGGCCGGACCGCGATGCGCGTGCTCTCCGCTCACGGGTGATCTTGTGGCTCTCCGCCTGGAGGAGGGCGAGGCCTTGAGCCGGCTCGCCGGCTCCTGGCGGCCCCTCGACGTCCTGGCGTAACCGATTCTCACCGGCGGCTCGGTGCGCGGTGCGGGCACGACGGCGAGCGAGGAACTCCGCTTTCACGCGACCGGGTTTCCGACCGGCGGGCAGCGGCACTTCGGGTTCCTCGCGCAGCGCGGACACGAAGACGAGGCGGGGGTACGAGGACGCGGCGCGGCGTGTGGCGGCGTGTGGCACTACGCGGCGGTCCTCCCACCGCGCGTGCGGCAGGCGCTGCAGCCAGAGGTGAACGGATCGTGGAGATCGTATGAATACGGCCAACCTGACGTCCGTCGGCACGCGCGTAGACCTCACGTGAGCCGGGGCTTCCGGTGCGTCCGACCGCCAGGCGTAATGGCTGAAAGTTAAACTAATGAGCGGCGGGCGCACTACGTTTGCGGCGGTTGCTGTTCCACCGAGAGGAAACCCCTCATGACCGCCGCCGACAGCGCGCCCAGGACGGCCTGCATCCTCACCGGCTACCGCCCCGAGGACGGCTTCATGGCCGTTGAACTGAATCCGCCCCCCGCCGAGTACGTCTGGCACGACGAGGACGCCGAGCAGCAGGAGGAGCGGTACGGCCCGGGAGTGGGATACCACCAGTGGCTGGCGGTCGACGCAGGCAGCGGCGCGGTCTGGTTCGGCGACGTCGACTGGCGGGCTTCGCGCGAGCACCTCGACAGCCGGCTCCCCGGCATCCCGCGCAGGACGCTCGGCGACCGGACGCTCCCGGCCCCCGGAGTTCTGGTGCAGCTGCTGACCCACCTGGCCCACGACGAACAGAGCGGCTACTCCTGGCGCTTCTTCACCGCCAAAGAGTTGTATGCGCTCGCGCTGAACATACTGCCCGCCGTGCAGCGGCTCGTGGACTCGATGCACCGGACCGGGCCGGAGGGCGAACTGGAGTGGTCGGCCGAGGCCGCCACCGCCTGGGACGACATCGAGCAGGCCACCACCCCCGCCTTCGCCCCCTCCGGAGCGGTCGTCTGGCCCAGGCTTGGGATGACCCCGGCCCCCGCCTGGCGCGTCGAGGTCAGCGCGTTCCTCGCGGCGAACCCCGACCTGTGCGACCCGTCCTGGGGCGTGGCCACCAACGCGGAACTGGACGCTTACGCCGACTACCGGCCCGTCTCGGGCTACGGCGGTGTACCGGGGCGGTTGTGCCGCGCCGCCGACCGGCAGATCGAGGACGGTTACACCTTCTACGGCCACCGCGCCGCCCTCTACGCCTACCGCGCGCAGGCGTGCGGCGACCGTACTCCGACGGAGGCCCGCATCTGGCTGGAGACCACAGAGGCCGGCAGGAGCACGTGGGAGGCGGCCAAACCCCTCGGAGCCACTCTCGCCGATGCGCCGGACTGCGTGCTGGCGGCCGTGGCCGAAGGTTTCCAGAACGCCGCACACGAGGAGGCGCTGGTCCTGACGGGCCTGTCCGCCTACCTGCGGCAGTTGCGCGCCGATGAGCGGGCCGCCGTCGACCGACAACTCGTCCGCGAAGGCGAGGAGGTCGAACGGCTTGAAACCATGCTCAAGGACTTCCGCGCCGCGCGGAACCGCACGGTGACGCGGATCCTGGCCTGGGGCGACGGGCGCGACGACGTGGAGATCGCCCGCTTGGCCTCCATGCCCCACGACTACGTCAGCGGCTGGCGGGCCCGCCTGACCGACGAACAGACCACGGCGACGCCCGGACCGTGATGCCGCGTGCCGCGAGGCTGCCAGCAGGAGGAGGGCACGCAGCCACGTGACGATGTCGTGCAGGCGACGGCCTGCAGCGCACCCCGCCCCAACGCTTCGTCATACGCGGCCGGAGCCTGCTCGGCGGCCTCTCCCTCCCGCGTGAGTTCGTAGATGAAGCGCTTGCGGTAGAAGCCCTCGACGGCCGTGACCCGCCCGGTGTCCGGGTCGGCCGGGTTCCCCCACTCGACCAGTTCGGCCTGACGGGAAGTTGGGGGCATTGCTGTAACTCGTCCGAGCGGTCTCGGTGTTGGTGGTGGTCCTGCAGGTCTCCTGCAGTGTCCTTCGAGGATCTGCCGGTGACGCTGTCCTGCCACTTTGGCTCGCCGCGGGACTCTGTTGCTCAATTCGTGCGGGCCCGGGCCGACCGAGGCGCTTGAGACCCGTTGCCGCATTGCAGGCCGTTAGCCTGTCGGTATGTCAGAGCATGTCACTCCCGGTTGCACGGACGGCCTGATCACCCTGGTGGCCGCGGACGCTCTGTGGGCCGATTTGACGGCCGACAGCGCTGTGCCGACGGCTTCTGGGGCGTTCACCTGCTCTCCTGCCCGTGCCCAGGTGACGTACGTCCTGCTCGGCGGCCATGTGGTGGCGACGGTAAGGGCGAGCGGCGGTCAGTGGAGTGTTCCGGAGGTTGAGGTGCGCCGGGCGGCCGCGGAACTGAACGCGGTGGGGATGGATCGGCAGGACCTGGTCCGCATCGGTCCGTTTCGTGGGGCGCCGAGGCAGGAGTGCAACGAGGAAGCGCCGCTGCGTTGGCGCCAGCGCATCGCGGGGGAACTGCAGGAGCTGGGCGGCCCCGAGCGGGCAGCACGACGTGAAGTCGGCCGGCCGTACCATCTGGCGGGGATCGACTGGCAACAGATACTCGTGGAGCAGACCCGCGACGGGACGCAGCGGACGTGGTGGCTGCCGCGCGCTGTGGTCAGGCTGCTGGACGCGGCCGAGCACGCCGAAACGCAGTGGGTGCAAGCCGCGCGGACCCGCCAGGCAAGCGCAGCCGTCACCGAGCCGCCCTCCCACCCCCGGCAGGCCCGAGACGCCGGCGGCCGGCAGACGCCGAGCCCCGAGGGCCCCACCGCCTCACTGCGTCCGTACAACAAAGAGCTGGAAGGCCAGCTGTATTCGGTGCTCAGCAGGAAGCCCGGTACCTCCCGCAGGGTGGCTGGGTGGGCGTGCGCCGTCTGCCGCACTGCGCCCGCCACCGTGCTCGATCACTGCCACGAACACGGCTACGTCCGCGCGCCCGTCTGCCAGTCCTGCAACACACAGGAACGCCCCGACCACCTGTACAGCAACGACATCCGCGTGGCGAACCGCTACACACGCCTCTTCCACACCGACACCGACGACTGGCTCCGCCACTGGCACCGCTGCCCCGGCTGCCGCGCACGCACCACTCTGCCTCTGCCGCACCTCGCCGCATGGACCGCCCACATAGCCTGCCGATCGCTGCGCCCGACCCACCGCGCCCCTCGCGGACGCAAGCCCTGCGGTGTCCTGCGCGTGTCCTGGACGGGCAGTCAGAACGCGCCCCGTTCCTGCCTGCTCACTGTCGCCGTCGACTTCTGCCCCTCCGGCGAGCACCGTGTCCTGGCGCGAGTCCCCTACCGCGAAGCCGCCGATCGGTTTCGTGCCTGGTTGGCAGAGACGGCCCCTGCCGTGGCCGCCGCGGCCGGTCCTGACCGCCTGGACGGCCTCCCTGCCCAGTTCCGGCCGGTCATCGCGGACACCAGCGGCGAGGACCTAGAACTGTTTTGAGCGGGCACCGGGAGACCTGACACCCCACCGTCACCTCGCAGCTGCCAGCTCCCGACACGTTCACCCCCGCACGCCCGGCGAAATGCGCGGCAGAGCCCCGCGGCGCAGTCTGCGTCACAAGATCGGCGCGCTGGTGGTGCGCTGCTGGTTGCTGAATCTGCCGAGGACGCCTACCGGCTGGGCGCCCTTGATCGCTTCCTCAAGCCATGGGTCCGGGGCAGACTGCACTCACTGGCCGGTCTGCTCGACAGTTGCGACACCTGACATCAGCTGGCCGAGGACACAAGAGCCTTGGCTCAGACGGCCGCTGAGTACTCGGAGCTGCGGGACCAACTCTTTTCCCTTCACCACACGCGCCCGGAGCCACCATGGCGGATCGCGGGACAGAAGACGATGGCGATCCGGGCGCAGTCCGGAGTACTGCTGCGACAGCCGACGTTCGTCCTGCGGCGCCTGGATGCCGGCTCGGACGTCCCCGGCGCAGCAACCTGGGACTTTACGGTGATCGCTCATCCGTCCGACTCGGCAGACGAGGGCACGTCGTTCGTCGTCATGGTGTCGACCGGCGACCACACCGGTGGAGTACCCGTTCAGGTGTCCAAGGAGCTTGAGAGCGAACGAGCGTGGTACCAGCAACTGGAGTACGGCTTCCATGCCCTGGGAATCACGCCGTTTCTCACCGCGATCTACGACCCTGATCGTCACCGGAAGCGGGCGACCGATGACGGCTACGGCGGCTGACCTGTCAGGCGTCGCAAATGCGCGGAGTCTGCCATGTTGTCCGGCCCGAGACCACGGCATCCCCGTGGTCATCGGGCCGGACGTAGCGGCCCGCGGTCTTCTGACGCCGGGCCGCCAGGGCCGCGGCCGTGCGCGGGTCGGGGATGGTGGCGGTGTTCATGCGCCGTCCTGTTCGGGGTCGGCTGTACTCGCACTCCTCGTCAGTGCCCGCGTCAGCGAGGTCGGCGGCGCGGAAGGCGCTGGACCACACACGGTGGAAGCAGTCCCGAGGTTTGCGCAGGTCCCAGGGCGAGGGCGTCGTCGAGGAGGCCGAGGCCGGCCAGGGCGTGTCACTCGTCCTCCGTACCGATTCCAGAACATGACAGACGCGCCGGACATGGTCGGTAAACAAGCCTGGGACGTGCTGGTCACAGTCCCAGACGGACATCACGGGCCAGTGCTGTACTCGCTCACCCAGAACCTCCTGCCGAGCATCTCCTCCATGTGTGGCTCGACGAGGCTGTACCTCGGCCTCTGCACCGGCCAGCCACGGCATGACTTCGGTCACGCCGCCCTTCGTGCTGAACAGTGGGCAACAGCTCGGCCGGGGAGGGGGCTTTCTGTGCATGCCAGACCGTCAGGAAATGCGCCCGGGGTGCGTCAAACGTGCGTCACGTACGTCAGATTTGCGTCAAGATATCGCCCATAACGCACCTGCCGCACATAACGCACACCCGCCAAAACTGCAGGTCAGTGGCCCTTTTCGGCAGGCTCAAGGATCGCCACGCACTCCATGTGGTGCGTCCCTGGGAACAGGTGAAGGAATACAAAAGAAGTGCGCCCACCCCGCCAGGTCCGACGGATCCCCGGGCAACGGGTAGTAATACGCAGACCGCGCCTTCGCCCGCAGGATGACCGGCGGCTCGGACAACGGCGTACGCCGCGCACGGTCATCCGGCATCGCCCGCACATCCTCCGCGCCGAGCACGAACGCCAGCGTCACTGTTGCCTCGCCGCGGCGTCGGCGCGAACTCGGGTCGCCTGTAGCGGCCAGGCGGCGGGAGGCTCTGCTGACCTGGGGCCATTCCGGTTGCGTTTGATAGTTTGAGGTCGGCTCCTGGGGTCTCACGGCTTGCAGGTGCTGACCCCATGCATGTGCTTGGAGTGGCTGCATGCTCTATGTTGCACAGGCAAAACACGGGGGAGATGACGGACGACGGATGGCACGTGACTATGACAGTCAGCTGCTGGAGTCGGTGGCGGTACGCCGCCGCAGGATGAGGGATGCGCTGCTGTTCGGTGCGCAGCGGGCGCGGCGCACGGCGGACGAGCGGCTCGGGAAGATGTTCGCGGGCATCGCCATCGCGGCCGTTCTGTGTGCGGGTTGTGTCGGGTGGTCCTTCATCCACACGACGCTGGCGAAGCAGAAGGCTGATCAGCAGAAACAGCAACAACAGCAGGGCCAGGTGCAGCCCTACCCGCAGCCGCCGAAGCCGTCCGATCCGGCCAAGGCGCCGGGCCCGTCCGCGTCGGCGCAGTCCGAGAAGCCGTCGAAATCGACGTCGCAGCCCTCGCACGTGACGAAGTCGCCCAAGCCGACCAAGTCGTAGAAGCACGGCCCGAAACGTCATAACGCCGCGATGATAGGTTCCCGCAAGTGGTGAGCACAGCAACGACTTCCCGGGCGCAACTGAGCCGGGTGACTCTGGTCGGCGAGCGTCGCCGGGCCGACATGGTCCTCCCCTCGGACACGCCGATCGGGCAACTACTTCCGGACATCCTGCTGTTGCTCGACGACCGGGCCGCCTCGCGCCCGATGACGCGTCAGCTGATGACGTCCGACGGTTCCGCGCTGCCGCACGACAGCACGCTGGACTCGGCCGGGATAGCAGACGGAGCCGTCCTGCGGCTCGTCAGGACCCACGCGGCGCCGCCCGCACCCGTCGTCCACGACGTCACCGACCTGGTGGCCGACGACCTCGATCTCCAGACCTGGCGCTGGCGTCCCGCCGCCCGCAGGGGCAGCGCCGGCGTCGCGACCGTCTCCTTCGCCGTGACCGCCGCGCTGCTCGCCCGGCGCGAGTTCTCCCTCGAGGCCCTGGCCGGGGCCCTGCTGCCCGTCACGCTCGTACTGCTCGCTGTCGGTGCGCTCGTCGCCCGGATCGGACGGGGCAACCGGGGCCTGGCCACCGCGCTGCTGCTGGCCTCCGGCGGGCTGGGCATCCTCACCGCGTGGACAGCCGCCGACGCCCATCAGTGGTCGGGGATCGTGCGGCTCGCCGCCGTCGCGGGCTCCCTGGTCCTGACGCTGGTCATGCTCGGCTACTTCTCTCCCCTCGGCCGCGGCGGGCTCATCGGCGCCGTGGCCGTCGCCGCCGTCACCGCCGTGTGGGAGGCCGTCGCCGCGCTCCAGGGTGAACCGGCGCGGCTAGGCGCCGTCATGGCCCTGGTCTCCGTGGTGCTGCTCGGAGTGCTGCCGCGGCTGGCCCTGATGGCCTCGGGGCTCACCGCGCTCGACGACCGCCGCTCGGGCGGAGCCTCGGTCAGCCGTCACGAGGTCGCCAACGCCCTCGCCGCCACGCACCGTGGCCTCGCTCTCGCGACCATCGCGACCGCGATCTCAGCCGCCGCCGCGGGCTGGTTGCTCACCCTGACCGGGGAGCCCAGCGTGTGGACCGTTGCACTGCCATCGCTCGTCGCCGTCGTCATGCTGTCGCGTGCGCGGGCCTTCCCGCTGGTCGCCGAGGTCGTCGCGCTGCTCGCCGCGGCGGGCGTCCTCGTCGTACGTCTCGTCGTCCTGTGGATCCAGCACGACGGGGGCGCTGCCGCGCTGGCCGTGCTGTGCGGGGCCGCCCTGCTGCCGCTGCTCGCGCTCGCGGTGCAGCCGCCCGAGCACGTGCAGGTCCGGCTGCGGCGTACGGCGGACCTCGTCGAGTCTGTCGGCATGGTGGGGCTCTTCCCGCTGGCGGTCGGGGTGTTCGGCGTGTACGGGCAGCTGCTCAACAAGTTCTGAGTCAAGGCGCAGGCCGGGCGCTCCGGGCGGGGCAGCAGGTCGGAAGAAGAGGGGCAATGGCAGAGACGCCGAACGCGGACAACTGGCAGGGCGATGTCCTGCGGGACCTGAGGGCTACCGCCCACCCCCCGGCGCAGCCTGCCGAGGGGCCCGGCCAGGAGGAGGGCCTCGCCCGGGGCGCGTCGGCGCCCGGCGGCCGGGACACCGCCGCCCGGGCCTCCGGCCCCGGGAACCCGTACGCACCGCAACCCGGCCCAGGGGGACAGCAGGCCCCCGCTTCCGGCCCGCCCCCGGGGTACCCGCAGCCCGGCGTCGGCGGGGCCCATGCCGGTGCCGGTGCCGGTGCCGGTGGTCACGGCTACCCGTCCCCGGCGCAGCAGGGCCATGCCCCTGGCCAGAGCGGTCCGCATCCCGGTCCCGGGCAGCAGACGCAGGCTCCCGGCCAGGGTGACCCCGGCGCCGAGGCGTACGGCTACCCGTCCCCCGGTCAGCAGGCGGCGGCCCCGCAGCCCGGCCCCGGGCACCAGGCCCCCCAGGCCCCGCATCCCCGGGCCCAGAAGCCGCACCCCCAGACCCCGCACCTCGAGCCCCACTCCACCCGGACCCCCGATTCCCGTCCCGCGGTGGACCACAAGGTCGCCGCCGCCGCCCGCAAGGGCCTCCGCCGCGGCGAACCCTTCACGGCCCGTGCCGCCCGCACGCTCTGGCGAACCGTTTCCTCATCCGCGTCCCGCGAGGTCGCCGAGGCCACCCGCACCGCGGAACTGCTCCAGCAGCCCGTCACGACCGGCCGCCAGATAGCCGTCACCTCCATCCGTGGCGGCGCGGGCAAGTCCACCGTCGCGGCCCTGCTCGGCACCACGTACGCCCACTACCGCCAGGACCCCGTCCTCTTCGTGGAGGCCGACCCGGCCCTCGGCTCGCTGCCGATCCGGCTCGGTGCCGAGATGCTGCGCTGGACCACCGGCGACGTCGCCGACATCGTCGAGCCGCATATGTCGCTCCTCGACGTCACCGGCTACCTCGTCCAGCTCCGTGACAACGCCTGGCTGCTGCCCGGCAGTCAGGGCCAGATCGGCGCCATGCTCGACACCCGCTCCTACGAGCGGGCCATGGTCGCGTTGCGCCGCTACTTCGGCGTGACTGTCGTCGACTGCGAGACTCTGCCCGCTGAAGTCGCCCGCGTCGCGCTCTCCGCCTCCCAGGCCCGCGTCCTGGCCACCCCCGCCACCCTCGACGGCGTCGCCAGCACCCATGCGGTGCTCCAGTGGATGCAGGGCCTGCCCCCGCACCTGATCGCCGGCACGGTCGTCGTCCTCACCGAGCAGTCGCCCCACCCGGGCCTCGACCTCGAGGAGGCGGCCACCGCCCTGCGGTCCACCGGCACGAGCGTGCACGTGCTCCCGTATGACCGCCACCTGGCGGGCGGCGGCGTCATCCGCACCGACCTGCTCGCCCACTCCACGAGGACGACGGCCGCCCGGCTCGCCGCGGACGTCTTCCAGCTCTCCCAGAAGCGCCATTGACGATGAGTACCCGACTGATCCACCGTCCTGCCCGGACGGTCATGCCCCCGGCCGCCACCGAAGCACGGACCATCGAGGCCCCGCCCAACCTCCCCGAGGGGAAGGCGGGCAACATCGCCATGTCGCTGCTGCCCGTGGCCGGTGTCATGTCGTCCGTCGTGATGATGACCGTGGTCCGCAACAGCCAGTTCGCAGCCCTCGGCGCGCTCATCCTCGTCGTCACCGTCATCGGCTCCCTCACGCTCGTCTTCTCCCAGCGCGGCAAAGCCCAGCGCACCCGCCGCACCCAGCGCGAGGCCTACCTCGCCTACTTGGAGGATCTGCGCGAGGAACTCGCCGCCGAGGAACGCGAACGGGGCGAGCGCGCCGGTGTGCTCAACCCGCCGCCGTACGCCCTGTACGACATCGTGCGCGACCCGGCCCGGCTGTGGGAGCGGCGTCGGGCCGACGGCGACTTCCTGCGGGTGCGCGTCGGCACCGGCGAGATGCCCGTACGCGATCTGAAGATCGGTCAGCAGGGCTCCTCCGTGCTGACCCCGCCGGACCGCTTCATGCTCAACGAGGCGTCGGCGCTGACCGCCCGCTTCCGTACCGGCACCGAGCTCCCGCTGACCGTGCCGCTCGACCGTGTCGGCAACATCAGCGTCGTCGGCCCCCGCGAGGACTGCCTGCGCGTCGCCCGCGCCCTGCTCGTGCAGACCGCCGCCCTCCACGCCCCCGACGACGTGGCCATCGCGCTGGCCGTGCCCGGCGAGCGGCTCGCCGACTGGGACTGGGCCAAGTGGATGCCGCACCTGCTCGATACCGAGCAGCTCGACGGGCCCGTCGCCGCCCGCCGGATCGCCCCCTCCGCGGCCCAGCTCGCTCGCAGGCTCGGGCCCGAACTGCGCCGCCGCGCCTCCTACGCGGCCGAGGTGCGCCGCGGACTGTCCGGCAAGGACGCCCTGTCCATGACGTCCCGGCTGCTCGTCGTCTCCGACGGGCACGGCGAGGACGCCGTCGAACTGCCCCGCCCCGACGAGGCAGTGGGCCTGCGCGACATGGGCGTCACCGTCCTGCACCTGCTCGAACAGCGCGTCCAGGAGCCCGGCCACGTCGGCGTACGGATCACCGTCGACAGCGACCAGGTGCTCATCGAGGACCTGCGCGAGCCCGACCCGATCAGCGCCCACGGCACGGTCGACGAGGTCGGCATCCCCTTCGCCGAGGGCCTCGCCCGGATGCTCGCCCCGCTGCGGCTGTCCACCGAGTCCCTCATCGACGCCCCGCTGTCCGGGCCCGTCGACTTCGCCGACCTGCTGGGCATCGACGACGTGGCCCGCCTCGACCTGCCGAGCCTGTGGGCGCCACGGGGTGAACGTGCCTTCCTGCGCGTCCCAATCGGCATCAGCGACTCCCGCGAGCCGGTCCTGCTCGACCTGAAGGAGTCCTCCGAGCTCGGCATGGGCCCGCACGGCCTGTGCGTCGGCGCCACCGGTTCCGGTAAGTCCGAGCTGCTGCGCACCCTCGTGCTCGCTCTGGTGGCGACGCACCCGCCGGAGGACCTCTCGCTGGTCCTCGTCGACTACAAGGGCGGTGCGACCTTCGCTCCGTTCGCGGCCCTGCCGCACGTCGCCGGAGTCATCACCAACCTGGAGAATCAGGCCGGTCTCGTCGAGCGCGTCCACGCCTCCCTCGCGGGCGAGGTCAAGCGCCGCCAACAGGTCCTCAAGGACGCCGGCAACATCGCCGACATCGGCGACTACGCGGCGCTGCGCGCCGACCGGCGGCCCGACCTGGAGCCGCTGCCCCACCTGTTCGTCGTCATCGACGAGTTCGGCGAGCTCCTCACCGCCAAGCCCGACTTCATCGACCTGTTCCTGTCGATCGGGCGAATCGGCCGCTCCATCGGCGTGCACCTGCTGCTGTCCAGCCAGCGCATCGAGGGCGGCAAGCTGAAGGGCCTGGACACCTACCTCTCCTACCGGCTGGGCCTGCGCACCTTCTCCGCCGACGAGTCCCGCACCGTCCTCGACACCACGGACGCCTTCCACCTCCCGCCGCTGCCCGGCTTCGGCTACCTCAAGGTCGACACCAGCCACTACGAGCGCTTCAAGGCGAGTTACGTCTCCGGCGCGTACCGGGGCCCGGTCCAGCGCGCCGAGGACGAGGTCAGCGGACCGCTCGCCCTGGAGTACGAGGCCTTCAACACCCTGTCCAAGCCTGACGGTCAGACCCCTCAGGAGATGACCGCACGGCGCCGCGAGACCGGGCCGACCGAGCTGGGCGTCATCGTCGGGCAGCTGGAGCACGCCGCGGCGCCGGTTCGCCGGATCTGGCTGCCGCCGCTGCCCGATGCGATCCCACTCGACACCGTCGCCGGCCCGCTCGACGTCGGCCCGCGCGGAATGCAGCTGTCCGGGCGGCGCGGGCGGCTGATGGTGCCGCTGGGCCTGCTCGACGACCCGACGAAGCAGTGGCAGGGCGAGTGGTACCTCGACCTCACCGTGGCAGGCGGCCACGTCGCCGTCATCGGCGGACCACAGTCGGGCAAGACGACCCTGCTCCGCACCCTCGTTCTCTCGCTCGCGCTGACCCACACCCCGCAGGAAGTGGGCGTCTACGGTCTCGACCTGGTCGGCGGCGGCCTCCAGGCCCTGGCCGGGCTGCCGCACGTCGGCGGAATCGCCGGCCGTGCGGACCGCGAGCGCGCAGCCCGCACGGTGGAAGAAGTACGGAACACGCTCGCCGCCCGCGAAGCGCTCTTCCGCGACCACGGCATCGACTCCGTCGAGCAGCTGCGCACCCTGCACGCGGCGGGCAGGCTGCCCCAGCTCGCCTCCGCCGAGATCCTCCTCGTGATCGACGGCTTCGGCGCGCTGCGTGACGACTTCGAGGAACTCGACGACGCCATCGTCGACATCGTCAAGCGCGGCAGCGGATACGGCATCCACGTGGTCGCGGCCATGCTCCGCTGGAACGACGTCCGCATCGCCACCCAGTCGAACTTCGGCACCCGGGTGGAACTGCGCCTCAACGACCCCGGTGAGTCCAGCATCGAGCGCAAGCTCGCCGAGACCCTGTCGGCCGACGAGCCGGGGCGTGTCCTGACCGACGGCAAACTGTTCGCGCAGGTCGCCCTGCCCCGAACGGACGGGCTGGCCGACACCTCCGAGCTCGGCGCAGTTCTGAAACATACGGCCCGGACGGTGCGCGCCACGTGGAGCGGGGAGAGCGCCCAGCCGGTCCGCGTGCTGCCGCACGTCCTGGAGCCGCACCTGCTGGCCGGGCCGGCCACCGAGCCCAAGCGGGTGCCGATCGGCCTGGACCAGGCGGCGCTGGCGCCCGTACTGCTCGACCTGTTCGAACATGACCAGCACCTGCTGGTCATGGGCGACAGCGAGTGCGGAAAGACGAATCTGCTGAAGACGATCGCCGGCGGACTCATCGAGCGGTACGGCGAGGACGAGCTGGTCTTCGCCATCATGGACCCGCGGCGCAGCCTGCGCGGCGCGATCCCGGAGGAGTTCAACGGCGGCTACGCCTACAACGCCAGGATGTGCGCGGGACTGGCCGCGGGCATCGCCACCGAGCTGGAGCGGCGGCTGCCCGACGACAGCGCCGCCCTGGAGGACCTGGAGCCCGGAAGCTGGGGAGGCGGACCGCGGATCGTGGTCCTCGTCGACGACTACGACGTGCTCACCACCGCCGGGCAGTCGCCGCTCGCGCCGTTCGTCCCGTACATCCCGTCGGCGGTCGACATCGGCCTGCACTTCGTCCTGACCCGCCGCGTCGCCGGCGCCTCGCGCGGTATGTACGAGCCCCTGGTGCAGGGGTTGCGGGAGTCCGGGGCATCGGCCGTGCTGATGGCGGGCGACCGCAGCGAAGGACAGCTGTTCCCCGGCGTGTACGCCTCCCAACAGCCGGCCGGGCGTGGCGTGTTCATCCGAAGGGGCCAGCCGAACCGCCTGATCCAGACCGTCTACACCCCTGAGTAACGACACCGCGAAGGACCGTACGACCACATGACCAAGGACGTCATAGCCCTCACCCAGCGGATGCCCGACCCCTGGGCCGTGCTCGCGGGCCTCCTCTCGGGGGGCCCCGACAAGCTGGTGGACACGACGGGCGAGGGGGCGGTCGTACAGCTCTGCGACGAGCACGGCCGACCGCTGGTCTCCGTCGAGGCGCCCCTGCTGATGCAGGTCGAGGGAGAGGCCGAACGACTCCTCGGCGCGACGCCGCCGCGCGTCCCTTTCTGGTGGACCGAGGCCCGCGCCACCACCGGCGTCCCCGAGGCCGAACGGCTCGCGGGGACCTTCGCGGCCCGTCTCGCGGCCCTGTCGGGTGGGACCGCATGGCCGCCGGAAGCCACGCGCTCGCTGGGAGTGGTGCAGACCGACGGGATCAGCGTCGCGCCCACGCCTGCCGCGGCGCAGCCCGCCGTCGACGTGCTGACCGGCAGTGTCGCCGTCGTCATCATGGACCGTCCGGTCGTCGCCATGACGGCCTGGCTCTCCGATGCCTTCCGGGCCGCCGCCGCGGCCGAGCGTGGCCTGCAGATCGTCACCCCGCCCGGGACGAAGCTCTCCCCGGCGGTGCTGGCGAACATGCCGGGCTGGCCGTCGCGGTGGGTCGTGCAGGACGAGCGGGACGGCTACTACGACGGCATGTCGGGCGCGGTGCTGCGCTGGCAGGAGGGCATGTTCGCCACCGTGGTCCCCGCCGACGCGACCGCGGACGACCCGCGAACGCCGGTGGCGGCCTCATACCAGGAGGTCACGAGCACGGGCGAACGGCAGCTGACCGTCACCTTCCGCACGATCCACCCCGCGGACGAACGCCTCGTCCTCGGCGGGGCCCTGGAGGCCGTGTGGCGCGAACTGACCGGCGAGGCCCCGGCGGGATGGGGGACCGCCGAACCGGCCAATCTGCCCTGGTCGCCGGGCCGGTTGACCGATGTGGCCTTCGCGCGCGCCCCCGAGCCGACCTGGCTCGTGGTGGTCGGCAGCCCGGACCGGCCCGGGCTCGCCACCGTGCGGATCACCCGCACGAAGGCGGGCGTCGAGGAGACAGTGACGCTCGCGTTCGGCTACGGCGCGGACGAGGAAGTGCCGTTGGACGCCGTGCAGCGGACTGCCGAGGCACTCGTCACCCGACACCACCTCCAGTCGATGCTCGTACAACTCCGCAAAGCACGCCGCGACCTGCTGGTGCCGCCCCGGTTCGAAGGCCCTGGGGTGCCGCTGGCCTTCGCGCTCGGCGCGGAGGAGGTCCGGAAAATGCCGGACGACCGTGCGCTGCGCACGCCACTGTCCGAGCCACCTGTCAGGCTGGGGCCGAAGGCGCGACCCGCGTACTACTACCCGCTGCCCGGGAATCCTTCGGACCTGGCCGGATGGGCCGACTTCGAGCGGTTGATGCGGCACCTGAAGGGCGCATGACCTACCGATTGTCATGCATTTGTCACAGCTTGCGCTCCATACGCGGCCGCAGTGACGCAAGTTGATAGGAATGGGCATACTTTTGATCATTCGAGTGTGAGGGGGAGTGGGATGAAGTTCGACATGGGGACGCAGGTTCTGACGAGCCTGATGTCCAAGTCGCGGAACTCGAGCACGGACCTGGGGACGCTGATCCAGCAGCTGATCAATGCAGCGCACCCGCTCGAGGGCAAGTTCAACGGCCAGGGCAAGGTGGCGTTCGACTCGTTCAAGACGCGTGCGGACGGGATCACGAAGGAGCTGAACGCGTCGCTGGCGGCCATCCTGGGCGGCCAGTCGGGCATGGAGAAGGCCTTCGCGTCGGGCGACCAGGAACAGGGCGACAACGCGAAGCAGCAGATGTCGTCTGCGAACTTCGACGCCGCCCGTTTCCGCGGCCGCTGACGCCGAGGAACAAGTCCGGTTCAGAACTTACCTTTTCTCACGGGGAGCGTGATCGCGGTGGCTGGTGGCCAGGACCGTCGTTCGTACGACATCGGCGCGTCGACCGAGGCGCAGGGCAACATCCAGGCGGTGATCGACCAGCTGGAGTTGGTCATCACCGCGCGTGACGGGCAGGTGAAGGCCGCCATGGCGGACTTCAAGGCGGACGGCGTGGACGGCGAGTACCACGCCAAGGAGCAGCGCTGGAAGAACGCTTCGGAGGAAGTGAAGAACATCATCCGGCTGCTTCGGTCGACGCTGGACAAGAACGACGGCACGGCACGGCAGACGCTGGCGCGCGCGAAGGCCGCAGTGGACGGCATCGGCTGAACAAGCCATGAGCGATCAGTTAGGTACCGGGGGACGTAGATGACGGCGTGGGATATCAAGCCTCAGGGCGTGCAGGGGCAGTTGAAGACCGTCGGAGGTAACGCCGGCGAGCTGCAGAAGGCCTTGGACGCCCTGATCGCCGCGATGGCTCAGGCGGCTCAGGCGGCGGGGACGGCGGTGCCCGGCTCGGTGTCGGGGATGAGTCCGCAAGGCCCCTTGGCCCCCGGTGCGGCCCCGGCCCCCGGCCAGGCCTTCCTGTCGTCGAAGAAGGCCATGGGCCCCGTGGCAGCGGCTCTGGGGCAGTACCTGAACGAGCGCCAGCCGGAGTTCACGTCGATGTACGAGCGGATCGAGGCCTGCATCCTGGGCGCCGCCAAGGCGACGAACGAGTACCTCGAAGGAGACCTCGAGCACGCCAAGGCGGCGCAGGACGCGGCCAGGGCCGTCAACCTGCAGGCCCTGCGAGAACAGCCGGGAGGCGCGAAGTGAGCAGCAACGCGCCGGTCGACCCGGCCGAGGTGCCCGTCTTCACCGGCGACTTCGCGGAGCTGGACAAACAGATCAAGGCGATCTCGTCGGGCGGGGCCGCCGTCTCTACGAAGACGAGTGACGTCCACACGAGCTTCGGCGGACTCCAGGCCTTCTACCAGGCCCCCGAGGCCGACCAGCTGTTCGCCACGACCAAGCCCGTCGCAGACCTGGGACTGAAACTCAGCACGGACATGTGCACCATCGCCGGCGCGCTGGGCACCTACGCCCGCGACGCCGAGCCCTTGGCGAGGCGGCTGGACAGCCTGAAGAAGGAAGCAGAATCGTTTCGCTCCAAGGTCGCAGGCGACGAGAAGTGGAACGAAGACGGTGATCTGACCGACCAGAACCTCGAACGCCGCAACAAGATCGCCGAGGTCTGGGCCCAGTTCCAGGATGTGGAAACGGCCGCTCACGCCAAGATCGTCGCTCTCGTGGGCGGGCACGCGCTCATCAAGGACGACGGCTCCCACGCCGCCGGCATGTACGGCTACGACGCCGAAGCACTCAAGCAGTCCAAATCCCTGCCATGGGGCGACGCGGTGGAGGAATCCGTTCCCGCCTGGCAGGTATGGGAACACGCCTGGGACTTCGGCAAGGGCTTCGTCGTCGACGGCATAGGCGGCACCCTCGCAGGACTCGGTGGCCTGGTCGGCTATGACGGCTGGGACACGTTCAAGGCGTCGTGGACGGGACTGGCCAAACTCTCCACCGCTACGGCGATCACCTCGATCCCGGGTGTGGGCCCGCTCTTCTTCGCCGTACCGGACGACAAGCTGCCCTCGTGGCTGCGCGAATCGCGCACGGCGATGAAGGAGACCGGCAAGGCACTGCTGGCCTGGGACCAGTGGGGCTCGAACCCCTCCCGTGCTGCGGGCGCGGTCACCTTCAACGTGATCACCACCATCTGCACGGGCGGCACGGGCGCCGAGGTGTCCGGGGCGGGCAAGGCAGGCGCAGTCGCCAAGGCGCTGTCGGTCGCCGGCAAGACGGGCAAAATCGTCGACCCGATGACGTACGTCTTCAAGGGTGCGGGCGCCGGCATCTCCAAAATCAGCGACGTGATGGCCGGCCTGAAGAACATGGGCAAGTTCGAGACCCCGAACATCAACGTGGACGGCGCGATAGCCCTCCCGGACGGCGCAAAGATGCTCCCGGACGGCGCGATCCACCTCCCGTCCGGCACCGCGGTCCCCGACGGAGCGGTCAAGCTCCCGGACGGCAACATCAAACTCCCCGACGGCACCACGACGTTCCCGCCGGGCACGGTGAAGCTGCCCAAGAACGGCGCGGCGCAGTTCATGGACCCCGACGGCAACATCTACAACGCCGACGGCACGCTCAAGCAGGATGTCAAGAACGCACCGACGGGCAAGCCGAACGCGGGCGCGGACACCCCCCGGGTCGACGCCCCGGAAACGGACGCCCCGGCCACGGCGAAGGTTCCGGAGATGGCCGGCGCGGGCGCCCGCGGCGGCGACGGCGCGATCCGCCTGGGAAGCGACATCTCGGACCCCCTCCACCCCGCCGACCACACCCCCGGAACCCACCCGGACACCACCCCTGGCAGCCACGCCCCGGACAACATGCCCCGCAACAGCGCGGACAGCCACACCCCGAACACGGGCAGACACGCGGAAAACTCGACGGGCACGGGCCACTCGGACGGCCCCGGGGGCGACAACCCCCTGCACCCCAACGACCCCACCCTCACCGGCCGACACGCAGGCGACCTCTCGAGCGGCGGCCGGGCGGAGACCCCGTCCGGCGACGGCCTCACCGACACCCCGACGGGGGGCGGTCATGGAGACGGCCCCAATGGCAGTGGTGGGCTCCAGGTGCCCGATGGGCCGAACGGCCCCGGCAGCTGGCAGCAGCCGGTGCACGAGATCGGCCCGCTGGAGCGCGGTGGGGACCTGGAACAACAGATTCGGGATCAGCTGCGAGGCACCAAGGTCAAGCACTCAGACGTGGACGCGATCCTGAAAACCATGTCCGAATCTCCCGCTGGCAAGGAAATGGCCGATACGATAGCTTCGGGCCGATTTAGAGATGCCGAAGGCTTTTCGACCGTGGTCTCCAATCTTGTGCGGCCGAGCGAAATTCCGGGCAGCCTTGAGGCCATGCGTTTGGGGAATCGGCTCCACGAGAGCGGCGTCACGGATGTCTCCTTCGAGCTGAAGCAGGACGGACACGAGATCAAGCCTGGCGTCTTCACCGAGAAAGGCACTGACCTTGATGTGCTGGCACGAGACGCGAACGGCGATGTACACGGCTGGCAGTTCAAGGACATGACGGGAGAGGCATCGCCGAACGCTGCGGACAGGGCGGTCAAGCGGATCTTCAAGAGCATTCATCAGCTCACGGATTCCCACGCCGATGCACAGACCTTCGTGATCGACACCAAGATCGCGAAGGGTGAAATGCTGACCCAGTTCGAGCGGCTCCAGGAAAAGTACGACACCAGGGGTGTGCAGTTCGTGATCCGAACGCCGGACGGAATCATCTTCGTCCCCCGAGACGGTAAGTTCACGCCGGAGGTAACACCGTGATCGCTAGTACGCCAGTTGGGCGATGGACGTGGGGCGACTTCAGTGAGGGCGTGGCCCCGCTCGCTCGGTGCCTCCGCGATCTGTTGGCGGCGCGGGCCGTGCTGGCCTCACACCGGCTCGCGATCGGCGAGCCGGCCATCCGTCTCACCATTTCGGAGGCAGGCAAGCCGAACAGCTTGTTGTTCCAGGGCGAACTCACCCCGGCCGGATCCGCAGAAGAGCTGGCTCACACGGTCAGGGAGGCCCTGGGCCCCGGCCGGATCGGATCCGTGGAGGCCAGGAGTGCCTTGGCCGGCCTGCTGTTCGGCCCGGAGGGAGAGGCCCGGGCGGAAGGCCTGCTTGACCTCAGGACGTCCGCTGATGCGGACTTCGCCACCGTGGAACTGGTGACGTACTCCGATGCCTGGATGCCCTTCGACCTCAAGGGCCGAGCCCAGCCTGCCGTGTACGCGGCGAACGCGCCACGCCTGGCGGCCGTGCTCGAAGAGCTCACCGAAGTACTCGGCTCCGAGGTGGACCCTGAGGACCCGACCTACTTCGGTACACCGACCGAGACGGGTGTCGTCCCCCACATCGACCAGGACGGAACCCCATCCGATTCCTGGTCCCGGTACGAGATCCCGCGCCGGTACGACGTCTTCACCCACTCGCCCGGCTTCGGGCGCATCGGCTACCGGCGCTCGCCAATCGGTGCCGTGTGGTACACGACGGTGACGGACGATCATGGGGTGCTCGGATACCTTTGGGCCTCCGACACCGAGAACGCGGCGAGCCTCGAGCCCCTCGACCTCGACAACGACGAGAGGTATCTGGCCGCTCTCGCGTGGCTGGACCGCCTGCGCTCCGCGCACGACCGCGGGCTGTCCCCCTCCCAGGCCCTCGTCGAGCTGACGGGCTGCTCGCCGGAGGACATCGCGGGTCCCACTGACCTGGCCGCGCTGCGTGCACAGGCGCGCCCGGCTCGGCGTCGGGGATGACACCGCAGGGTCCCCTGGCCCCGGCGCGGCCCCAGCTGCCGGCCTGGCCTTCGCGTCGCGAGGGCCAGGCGACGAACGAGTATCTCGACGGGGACCTGGATCAGGCCAAGCAGGCGCAGGGCGCGGCCAGGGCCGTCAATGCGGCCGATCCCTCGAAGAGGCGGCGTGGCTGCCGGCACACCCGTCGTGCGTTGGCATGGGGGGAGGGTCTGCCGGAGCTCCAGTGTGCAGGAAATCTGAGGGCTGACCACGTTCCCGGGGCCCGTGCGGAAATGTCATCAAGTCGTAGGGAAGTGCGATGTCGATTTTGATGCGCGCGCCGAAGGAGTGCGGCTCGTGGTTCTGGGACCTGGACGACGTGGCGGAGCCCGGTCTGGAGCCCGCGCTCAGGACCGCGGCGCGCATGGGTGCGGTGCTTCAGAAGCACGCTTTGCTGGAGCCGGCCTCACTTGAGTGGAACTGGTTCCAGGTCGGCAAGGGTGGCCTCGGCATCCACAACCGCCTGGACCTCGGCGGGCGTTCGCTCGGTGATCCGGCACTGCCCGATGACATCCGCGCCTGCCGGCCGGGCGGCCATCCGCAAGCAGAGATGGGCGGAATCCTCGTGCTGGGATCCGGCGCCTGGTTCGACGCCAGCGGAACACGCCACAACGAGTACCGCCTGGTCGAACTCATGGTGTCACCCGACGAGATCGGCCCCTCGGCGGAACTGTCCGTGTACCACGACGTATGGGGTCAGTGTGATTTCCGGGGCGATCCGCACCCGGCCATCCATGCCAACAACGCGCCGCGGCTCGCATCAGCCCTGCAGGAGCTCGACCAGTTGCTCGGGGTCGAGGCGGAGCCCGGCGAGCCGACGTACTACGGTCGAGCCGAGGGTTACGGGCTCGAGGCTCCCGACATCATCGACGGGCGTGGGCCGGACCTCACCGATACCGAATTCGGGTAGGCGGGACATCTGTTTCAACGGCAACCTGGCGGTGCTGGATGAGCAGGTGAAGGAGTCGGGATCCCCGACCGGAACCGCTTCGGAAGCCCGCACGGGGGCGTGGAGCATGGTGGCGGCCCCGGCCAGCGGCGAGGGCGGCCCATCCTCGATGGACCAAGGGCGGGCCCGAGGGCATACCGCTTGCATGGTGCAGGCAGGTCGCAACCCGTGGTGGTCGCTGTCGTTACACGAGCGGAGTGTGGACGCTCACGTAATTCCCCAGCCAGAAGTTCACGTAATTCCCCAGGCTCCCCGTCGTGGCCCAGGTGTCTCGGCCGACGACGCTGCTCGTTAGAGTGCCTGCGTGTCGAAGACGAGCGTGAGTAACGAGACAGGCAGCCTGCTCTGCCTCTCGGTGGAACCCTGGGGAACTGATCACTGGATGCGTCCGGGTGAGTAGTTCACCGTCGTGACCGAGACGGAGCTCGAGGAGTCGCCGTTCAACGTCGTCGTTCATGATCAGGGCATCACGGTGTGGGTGAATTCGGGAAGTGACGCCGAGGCCTTCGACAAGATCGGCAATCCGGCGCCGTGCGGGCATCAGCGGCCTGCCAACGCCGGATTCTGACCGGTCGGGTCGTCAGGTGAGTCGCTTGACGGGCCTGTCGGTGGCGTTCTTGGGCCGCTTGTTCGGGCGGTAGCTGGGGCCGTTCATGATGACCTGGTGACTGGTGTTGATCAGCCGGTCCAGGAGTGACTCGGCCACGACTGGGTTGGGGAAGAGCGGATACCAGTCGCTGGGTGCCCGGTTGCTGGTGAGCCTGCCGCTCGGACCAGCCAAGGACGAAGCCGAGGCGTGGATCGCCTGGGCCGAGAACCACGTGCAACGCCTGAATCCGCTCAGCGGTTCACCGTTGATGCCGGAAATCCCCGAGCCCCGGGCCGAGGACCTCAAACCGTTCATGCATGGCTTGAGCCCCTACGGACCCAGCTACTGAGCACCCGCTCTGCCGGCTGCCAGCCGCGAAGCCGCACCTGGCAGCGCGCCCGCCGCCGCAACCAGCGACGGCGGAACAGACCGATTTTCTTCAAGTCTCCGCAAAGCCGGACCGCACAAACCGAGCTCAGCACCCAGCTCGACTCGCACGATCACAGCCCCTGACGCCGCGTCAGAACGAGCGTCATTTCAGCGTCAGGAGCGTCAATTCAGCGTCGAGATATCGCCCGTAACGCCCACAATGCACATAACGCACACCGGGAAATCCGCAGGTCAGGCGCCCTTCGTAATCGGCTCCAGGATCGCCACGCACTCCATGTGGTGCGTCATCGAAATCATGTGTATGGAAAACAGGTGGAAAGAAACCGCAAGTCAGAAGCCCGCAAGGGATAAATCGGGCCCATGCCCGTGTGCGTTACGTGCAGAGTGAGTGACCTCTGACAGGGGATCTTGCTCGTTTGCCAAGTGATCTTGACGACCAGTAGGTTTCTGCCACTTGATCTTGACCGATGGGTCTCGTCTGGTGGGGGGAGACCGTGGCTGGTGCCGCGCTGGCGTACGGCGATGCCGTCTTGTCGGCCTTTGAGCTGGGGTTTGTCGAGTCCGGGCAGTACTGCCGGCTGCCGTTGGGTCAGGGCTGGAACCGTCGGTTCGAGGCGGCCGATCCGGTCCGGGAGTTCCGGTGGGCCAAGGGCGGGGAGAGTTTCGCCGGTCTGTACTACTCGGTCACGGTGGGCGCCCACGTGGGCTACGAGTCGTGGTTGGAGCGGGATCAACTGATCCTGCTGGACCGCGATCCCGAGGTGGTCGGGATCGCGTCGCAGCCGTTCTGGCTGCACTGGCACGACGGGAAGCGGCGGCGCCGGCACGCGCCCGACTTCTTCGTGCGGCTGGGAGACGGCCGGGGCCGGGTCGTGGACGTGCGGGCTGGCGACCGGATCGACCGGGCGGCCGCCGAGTCGTTCGAGGAGACCGAGCGGGCCTGCCGGGCGGTGGGCTGGGAGTTCATCCGCGTCGGCGAGGTGGATCCGGTGCTGATGGCGAACGTGCGGTGGCTGTCGCGCTACCGCCGGCGCCGTTGCGCGCGGGCGGACGTTGCCGAGCGGCTGCTGGGGGTGTTCGCGGAGCCGGCCCCGCTGAGGCCCGGGGCGGAGGGGGTGGGCGATCCGCTGCTGGTGCTGCCGGTCCTGTTCCACCTGCTGTGGTCCGGCGTGCTGAGGGCCGATCTTGAGGGCGGGCTGCTGTCATCCGACAGCCTCGTCGTGACGAGGAGGGGAGAACGATGAGCGGGCTGCAGCGGCCGGTCGGAATCCGGGTCGGCGCATGGGTGCGCTTTGGCGGGCAGGTCCGTGCCGTCGTGGGCGTCACGGCCAGGACGGTGACGCTGACGGACACGGAGGCCGGCCAGCGCGTCGTGGCGGTGGAGGACCTGACGGGCGAGGCGGACTTCGCCGTCGTCGACATCCCGGTCCGGATGCCGCTTCCGGCCTCGTCACGGCTGGAGACGTTCCCGGCCAAGGCGGTCGAGAAGGCCCTGTGGTGGGAGGGGCACATCCTCGAAGTGCTGCACGGGCGGCCTCCGGAGGCCGGGCCGGACACCGCGCCGCGGCCGGAGTACGGTCCGGACTGCTCGCTGACGGCCCGCCAGCGGGCCAAGGCCGCTGAGCTGACTGCGGCCGGCACCAAGGTGTCGGCCAGCGCGGTCGCCAACCTGCGGCGCCGCTACCAGGCCGAGGGCGTGCTGGGCCTGGTCGACCACCGCCAGGCCGCGAAGCGGCCTGAGTTCGGCTCGGTGGACGAGCGGGTGGTGAGCGCGATGCGCACGGCCATCAGCGAAGCCGTTGACGCCTCCACCAGGACGGGGTCGTTCATCCTCTGGCGGACCGGGGAGATCCTGCGCGAGACCTCCGGGACCGAGGATCTCGAGGTGCCCTCGGAGCGCACCCTCTACCGGCTGCTGGCGAAGCTGACCGACGGCACCCACACCTTCAGCGCGGCGAGTACCCGCCGCTCCAAGGCCCACGGGGCGAAGGCTCCGTTCGGCGAGCTCCCGGCGTTCGCCCCGGGCGAGGTCATGCAGATCGACTCGACCCCGCTGGACGTGATGGTCCTGCTCGACGACGGCGTCCCGGGCCGGGTCGAGCTTACGGCCATGATCGACGTGGCCACGCGGACACTCACCGCGGCGGTGCTGCGGCCGACGACGAAGGCGGTCGACGCGAGCGTTCTGCTGGCCAGAACTGTCACCCCGGAGCTGATGCGGCCAGGCTGGGCGGACGTGCTGAGGATGTCCCGCTCGGTGCTGCCGCATCGCCGGCTGCTGAGTCTGGACGAGCGCCTGGAGCACGCCGCGGCCCGCCCGGTGATCGTTCCGGAGATGATCGTCTGTGACCATGGCAAGGCGTTTATCTCCCGGAACTTCAAGTCGTCCTGCCGGTTCCTGGAGATCGACTTCCAGCCCGCGCACAAGGGCTCCGGCTTCGAGAAGGGCCACATCGAGTCGATGCTGGGCTCGGTGGCGACGCTGTTCGTCCAGTTCCTGCCCGGTTACACCGGTCGCAGCGCGGACCATCGCAGCCGTCACCCGGAGCGCGAGCGGATCTGGTCGCTGCTGGAACTGCAGGAGTTCCTGGACGAGTGGATCGTCGCGCACTGGCAGAACCGGCCGCACGACGGCCTGCGCGACCCCGCCCACCCGGGCCGGCTGTTCACGCCGAACCAGAAGTACGCGGCGCTGGTCGAGGCCTGCGGCTACGTCCCCGTCGCGCTCACCGGCGACGACTACGTCGAGCTGCTGCCCTCGGACTGGCGGGCGGTCAACGACTACGGGATCCGGGTCAAGAACCGCATCTACGACAGCCCCGGCCTGACCCCTCTGCGGCGCCAGGACTCCGGAATCCGCGCCAAGCGCGGGCTCTGGGAGGTCCACCGCGACCCCTACGACATCTCCCAGATCTGGGTACGCGACCACCGCGCCGACGGGCGCCGGTGGATCCAAGCGACCTGGAAGCAGCTGCACCGGGCACCGGTGCCGTTCGGCGATCTGGCCTGGGACCACGTCAGCCACCAGATGCCCGGCGCCACCGAGGCGGAGATCGCCGACGCGGTCGCCTCCTTGCTCACCCGGGCCCACGCCGGACCGGCGGGCGAACCGAAGCCCAAGACGACCAGGCGCGACCGCCGGGTGGCCGCCCGGACCAAGGCGGCCGGGCCGGCTACCCCGCTGCCCGCGCAGACCTCTGACGAGCCCGCTCCCGCACCCGAGCCGGAGGCCGAGGAGAAGCTCGCCGACGTGATCCCGCTCGGCCTGTTCGACCCGCTCGAAGATCCCTGGAGACGACGATGACGCTGCCGGACACCGACGACGCCGGGCAGCACCTGACCACGAAGGACGGCTGGCGCCGGTTCGTGGCCGGCGACCCGAAGCCGCCCCACATACCGGCGCCGTCGCCGAAGTCATACGCCAAGCTGCCCAGGGAAACCCGCCTGAAGCTGGACGACCTGCGCATCGACCATCACGCCCGCCTGATGGTCGTGGCCACCTCCACCGTCCGCCACACCGTCACCACGGGCCGCCGCCTGGTCATGCTGAACCGGCACGCGATCAGCGCCCGCCGGGGCCTGATCGTCTCCGGCCCGGCCGGCACCGGGAAGACCATCGCGCTCACCCAGCTCGGCCTGGCGCACGAGCTCAACGACCGCCATGTCCACCCCGACGCCCACGGCCGCATCCCGGTTCTCTACATCACCGTCCCGCCCGCGGCGACCGCCCGGATGATCGCCGCGGAGTTCGCGCGCTTCCTGGGCCTGCCGGTGCACCGCCGGCTCAACACCACCGACATCATCGAGGCCGTCGTCGGCATCTGCACCACGGCCCGCACCGGCCTCGTGATCGTCGACGAGGTCCACAACATCTCCCTGACCACCCGCCAGGGCGCCGAAGTCTCCGACACCCTGAAGTACTTCTCCGAGCGCATCCCCGCCACGTTCATCTACGCCGGCATCGACATCGAGCACAGCTCGATCCTTTCGGGCACCCGCGGTGCACAGATCGCCGGACGTTTCACCCTCATCCCCACCCACCCCTTCCCCTACAACGACGAGTGGAAGGGCCTGGTCAAGACGATGGAGGACACCCTGCTGCTGCACCACCACAAGCCGGGCACCCTCGCCGGACTGGACCGCTACCTCCACGACCGCACCGGCGGCATGATCGGCGCCCTCTCCCACCAGATCCGCGGAGCCGCGATCGACGCCATCCTCACCGGCACCGAGAAGATCACCCAAGCTGGACTCGAAGCCATCCCCCTGGACGTCACCGCCAGCACCCAGGCTCCCCAGCCCAGAAGAGCCACCCGGTGAACCCACCGATGCACGGACTGGACCGCCCGGTCGTGGCACTGCCGATCCAGGTCTTCCCCCGCCCCTGCGAAGGCGTCGAGACGTTCATCGCACGCCTCTCGCAGGCGAACTACCTCAAGCCCTTCTACCTGCGCGCCTACCTCTGTGACCCTCCCATGACGGCCGGCGCCCTCAGCTGGTCCCGCCTCGCCGCCGCGACCGGACGAGACCCCGTCGAACTCCAGGACGTCCTCGAACGCACACCACCGCCGCCGCCCGACCTCCTGCTCTGCGAGTACTGCGGCCGCCCGCCCCGACCGAACGTCGAGGCCGGCCGCCGGCTCCCTGGTGGTGCTCGGCCCGATGCCGACGCAGAGACGATCTCCTGAAGAGCGCACCCTCCAGCAACGGCATCCTCCCGGACCAGAAGCAGGTCCTGCCCTGCCCCGGCTGCGGAGCCCAGTTCATCCAGCCCGCGGTCAGCCCACGTAGTGCCTGTTCACCCCGCTGTCACGGCAGGAACGTTCGTGCGCAACAAGCCGAGCTGGCTCTCTACGAGAACCCGGACACCATCGAAGGCGACGGCACGGAACCAGGTGAGCTGACCGGGTCTGCCCCTACGATTCAGCATCTGCCTGGCGAGCTGTCGTCCAGTGCTCCTCGAACTCGCTCCGGCTGATCTCTTCTCTCGAGAGCACAGGGTCGAAGACGTCCACGATCGGTGGGTTGAACGGCCAATCATCAGGGCCACTGCGCACGGCGGTTCCGTCCTCGGCCAGCTCGACTTGGCGAATCCGACGCCCGTCGGACCCCACCTCCATCAGATAGACGACCGGCTCATCGCCCTCCTCGTCCCAGCGACGCCGCAGGAATACAACGTCCCTCTCTGCAAGCGCACCGAAGCCTTCACACTCACGCTGGGCGTCACGCTGGGCGCGCAGACCATCCAGTCCAGGAGGCATTCGAGGACCGTCGATGTCGACTTCCTCCAGGCCCTCATCCCGAGACCGGGCCACAGCGTCCGGGTCGGTGACCACCTCAACCCAGGCGAACGTTTCGAGAACCTCCCGCTTGGAACGCGCTCGGACCCACCACCATGAACCGCCCATCCCGTAGTCGTGCAGAACGAGGAAGGGGCGCTTGGGCGCGTCAGCGTTGTCGGTCATGAAGGCTGAGCCTAGCCAGCCCCGCTGCGGAGCTGTTGGCCTGGTCAAACTCACATGGCAAACGGTCAAGATCACCTGTCAGAGGTCAGTGAGCGGTAAGTGCAACATGCCGACGCTTATCTGGTCGTCGGCGCAGATCCTGCCATCCCGGTAGAGAAACACCAGGTCAGGGGCCTGATTCCCATCGCGGGTCACACCCGTGAGTGGTTGCTCCACCTGCTCGGGAGCCACCCGTGAGGCAACTGGGAGGCGCGGCTCCAAGCGATCCCTCACAGAGATCCCCCCTCCAGAGGCGGCCCGGCGTAGTACCAGCCACTGGTCGTGGCCGGCGCCATCAAGATCGCTATCGAAGGATGCCCGCTGATGCTGGACAGTGCACCTGAGGCGACTCCGCGTCGGATCAGCTCCCGGAGATGTTAGCTGTGAGCACGCGGATGGCTTCGCGGGTGCTGTCCGCGGCGAAGCGAACCTCTCGCACCTCCTGCGTCGGCTTCCCGGGCTTGGGTGCCACGGAGTAGGGCTCGCGCAGTTTGATGCTGAGGGTGGTGGAGTCGCCGATCGGCATCGCCAACACCCCATCGCTGATGTTGACCGCCCTGCGGTAGCCGCTGTGTCGGGACGAGCGAACCGATTCGACGAGCTCTAGAGGAATGGTGATTTGAGTGAAATGTGCGAAGCGCAGGACGATTTTGCCGTCACCGACCGTGTGGGGGCGGATGGAGAGTGCCGCGATGAATCCGAGCACCCATACCGTCCCGTATACGGAGAGCACAAGCAGGGCGATGCGCGCCACCGTCCAAGGGATCAGCAGTTCGACGGCGAGGATCTCCAGTGGCACAAGGAAGACCATCACCCACATAATTGGCTTGATTTCGGAGCCATAGCTCAGGATCTGGTGTCCTTCTGGCGCGTCGGGCTTCCGACGGATCCAGCGCCAAAGTGCACGGAAGAGTCCGAACTCCATCCCTATCGCTTTGGCAACGGGCGCGGGTAACACTGCGGACAGCGCCTGGTTGAGGGCCTCTTGCCCGTCGGCTCCCTGGCTCTTAGAGGCGCGGAAGGCCCGCCTGGCCAGGGTGATTTCAGTGATGACGATGCTGGCTAGCAGGAGTTCGAGAAATAGTCCCACCGCAACGGCTTCGCCTAGGCTGAACACGCCGGTCCATACAAGACAGACCTGGGCGAGGACCACGGTGGGTGCTGCCCATCGGGCAGCGGTTGCCAAGAACTTCCTCAACGTTACTCACCTGTCCTTGCACGGGTGCTCGGTGTCTTGGCAATCATGGCAGGCACCTCTTCACGAGGAAGCGGGGGTAAGTATGTTGCTGGCCATATTCGTTCGCATGAATCAGAGTGCGGAGGGCGCACTGCAGAGAGTTGGCTGTGCCACGGCGGTAACCGTCACAGTTGCACCCAGTCCTGTTCCACGACAATCCAGTGTTCACCTGTCAGTTGCTGTTCGAGGAATGCATAGGGCAGGAGGCCGTAGCCTTTGTCGCCCCACTGGGTCCCCCAGCTGTTGCGAACCTGGAACGCGCCTGGACCGGTGCATCGGTCGTACGGAGCGGTATCGACGTGGTCGTCGTAGCCTGTCAGGAGGACGACATGGGGCCCCACGGACTGCTCGGTCGTCATCTGCACGGGGAAGACACCGCCGTTGACCAAGGACATGGAGATCGAGGGGCAGAGCCGGATCTCCACACTCACCGGGATCCCCCGGGCAATCGCGCGGCGGGCCAGATCCAGCGCATCCGCTCCGTCGGAGGTGGACAGTCGGCTGATTACGGGGTGTGTGCGCCGTGCGGTGACACGGCAGTGCTCGGGTGGGTCTCGATCCACCCTAGTCAGGCCTTGCTGATCGTAGGGCCAGGCTGCTTCCTCGCACAGCCCGGATTCCGCCCAGGCCCGGAAGCTGTGTTCCAGCCGCGAGCCCTTGCGGTCGGCGGATCCCGCGAGTACGCGGGAGAGGCGGTAGTTGAACAGGACCGAGCCGGTGAACTCCACGCGCTCGGCCCGGCGGGCGTAGTAGCCGGCTATGGCCGTGGTGACTGCGGCGGTGCACAACGGAACCTGACCCTGGTTGATCACAGGCGGCATCCAACTGGACAGGTCCATGTGTTCCGGTGTCCGGCCGCTGCTCCACCAGGGGGGCTGGATCCGGGAGAGATAGGCGGCGTCGGCGGTCACGGTGTTCGGTGGGGTGTCTTGCCGTGTCGTTTCGCCAGTCATGTCCGGTCCTGCTTCTGTGTGGTGCCACGGTTCAGAATCGTCTGGTCGATCCGCTTCTGGCGGCGGGCTGCGGCGGCGTAGAACTGCTGCAGTGCTGCGCCGTCGAAGTCCGATACGGGCCTGGCCTCGGAGAGGAAGGCGCCGGTGCTCTCACCGCGGATGAGGAGCGCGCTGTCCTCTCCCGCTGTGGGGACAACTTGCGGGGTGACGTAGTCGATCGCGAGGTTGAAGCGTCCGCTGCCCGTGCGGTTGGGACCTGAGCAATGGGGGCGGGCCGCGATCTCCACCGCACTCCCCCCGGCCACGTCGAACAGCCTCAGCCCCGACACCCCCCATAGCTCGTGCTCCGCAGGCCTCAACGGTGAGGGAGCCCGAATTGTTTCCGGCGGAGCCATCAGGGTTGTGCGGTCCCGTAAGAGCAGCGCGTGCCCAACCGTCGGACCCCTCCCCGGCCGCACTCATGATGCCTACCGAGAGTGACGGGGTGGGGGTGCCCTTTGTGGCCGATCCGAGTCACCTAGGCACCCGCTGCGCCAGCACAATCAAACGCCGGGGCGACCGTGCGACGCAGCCCCCCAGATGGGATCGATCGACGGCCTCAAGCGTCCGCCGAGGCCCTCGGACCAAGTGCTCCGAGGCTGGCAGAACTGCCCCTCAATCCACCTGACACCCCGTCAAAACGAGCGTCAAACGAGCGTCACGAGCGTCATTCCAGCGTCAAGATATCGCCCGTAACGCCCACAGTGCACATAATGCGCATCGACAAACCCGCAGGTCAGAGGCCCTTCGCGACCGGTTCAAGGATCGCCACGCACTCCACGTGGTGGGTCATCGGGAAGAGGTCGAAGACGCGGAGGGTGCGGACCTTGTAGCCGTTGTCCTTGAAGTAGCCGAGGTCGCGGGCCAGGGCCGCCGGGTCGCAGGCCACGTACGCGATGCGGCGTGCCGAGAGGCCCGCGATGTGGCGGACCGTCTGCTTGCCCGCGCCCGCGCGCGGCGGGTCCAGGACGACCAGGTCGCACTCCGTGATTCCGGTCTTCGGGAGGACCGTCTCGACCTTGCCCTGCTCGATGCGGACCCGGGGGAAGTCCGCCAGGTTGTGCCGGGCGTCCTCGACCGCGCGCTTCGTGGACTCGATGCCGAGTACCGCGCCCGTGTCGCCCAGGCGTTCCGCCAGTGCGCCCGCGAAGATGCCGACGCCGCAGTAGAGGTCGAGGGCCATCTCGCCCTTGCGCGGCATCAGGCCTTGCATGACGGCCTTGATCAGGGTGTCGGCGGCCTGCGGGTGGACCTGCCAGAAGCCGCCCATGCCGACCCGGTACGTACGGCCGTCCGCGCGCTCCCGGACGAAGGGGCGGCCGTGGACGCGGTGGACACCGCCGTCCTTCTCCTCGACGCGCAGGACCGAGACCGGCTTGTCGAGCTCGACCAGCGGAAGGCGGCCGCCCGGCCGGGGGGTGAGGACGACCTGGCGGTCGCCGGAGCCGGAGGCGGCGATCGCCTCGACCGTGGCCATCTGGGGCCAGTCCTGCTGCTCGATGCCGAGCTCGCTCACGCCCGGCGCCGCGATCATGCAGTGGTCGACCGGCTCGATGTCGTGCGAGCGGTGCTTGCGCAGGCCCGCGCGGCCGCTCTCGTCGATGGCGTACTGGACGCGGGTGCGCCACTGCGGCACCTGCCCGGCCGGGAGCTTGTCGCCCTCGGCCGGCATGACCGTGCCGTCCCAGCCGGCCTCCTCCGGGGTGAGCCCGGCGAGCCGCTTCAGCTGCTCGGCGACGACCTCGCCCTTGAGCCGGCGCTGGGCGCCCGGCTTGGCGTGCTGCCAGTCGCAGCCGCCGCACTTGCCGGGGCCGGCGTACGGGCACGGGGCCTCGACGCGGTCCTTGGACGCCTCGAGCACGGTGATCGCGTCGGCGCGCAGGAAGCGGGAGTCCACGTCGCCCTCGGTGACCTTCGCGACGATCTTCTCGCCGGGCAGCGTGTGGCGGACGAACAGGACCCGCCCGTCGGAGGTCCGGGCGATGCAGTGCCCGCCGTGTGCGACGGGGCCGACCTCGACCTCGTACTCCTCCCCGACCAGTGACTGCTTCTCGTTCTGCTCGGTCATGGTGGGGAGGCTCCAAGGGTCAAGGATTAAAGGCTTGAAAGGTGCACGCGCGAACGGCCGGACAGCCGACCCACCAGTTTACGTGGATCCTGTCCGGCCGTTTGCCACGCGTGCCCGGCGCTACTTCGCCGTGCGGTCCTTCGGGGGCGGGCTGTCCACCGGTCCGCGGCGTACCGCACCCGGGGCGTTCCAGTCCTGCCGCTTCTTCGCCCGCTGCTTCGCGAGCTCCGAGGACTGCAGCTGGTAGGGAACCGAGGTGACCATCACGCCGGGCGTGAAGAGCAGCCGGCCCTTGAGCCGCAGCGCGCTCTGGTTGTGCAGCAGGTGCTCGTACCAGCGGCCGACGACGTACTCGGGGATGTACACGCTGACGGCGTCGCGCGGGTTCTCGGTGCGCAGCCCCTTCACGTACTCCACCACGGGGCGGGTGATTTCCCGGTAGGGCGAGTCGAGGATCTTGAGCGGAACGTTGATCCCGCGCCGCTCCCACTCTTCCTTGAGGGCCTTGGTCTCGGCGTCGTCGACGTTGACGCTGAGCGCATCCAGGCGGTTGGCGTGCAGCAGCTTGGCGTAGGCGAGGGCGCGCAGGGTGGGCTTGTGGAGCTTGGACACCAGGACGACGGAGTGCACCCGCGAGGGCCGCACGTACTCGTCGGGGCGCTCCTCCGCGGCGGCGATCTCGGTGGCGACCCGGTCGTAGTGCCTGCGGATGGCCGTCATCGTGCCGTAGAAGATCACCATGCCGAGCAGGGCGACCCAGGCGCCGTGGGTGAACTTGGTGGCGAGTACGACGACCAGCACCAGGCCGGTGAAGAAGGCGCCGAAGGTGTTGATCGCCCGGGAGCGGAACATGTGGCGCCGCTTGGCCGGGTCCGTCTCGGCCTTCAGGTGGCGGTTCCAATGACGGACCATGCCGGTCTGGCTGAGCGTGAAGGAGACGAAGACGCCGACGATGTAGAGCTGGATCAGCCGCGTCGAGTCGGCCCCGTAGACCCAGGTGAGCAGAGCGGCCGCGCCGGCGAGCAGCACGATGCCGTTGGAGAAGGCGAGCCGGTCGCCGCGGGTGTGCAGCTGGCGCGGCAGGTAGCGGTCCTGGGCGAGGATCGAGCCGAGCAGCGGGAAGCCGTTGTACGCGGTGTTGGCCGCGAGGAACAGCACGAGTGCGGTGGCCGCGGCCAGTAGGACGAAGAAGAACGAGCCGCTGCCGAAGACCGCCTCGGCCACCTGGGAGATGACCGGGTTCTGGACGTACTCGGGGCCGACCGGGGTGCCGTTGACCAGCAGGTCCGTGGCGGGCTTCTCGGCCATCCTGACGTCGGTGGCCATGGCCAGGCCGATGATGCCGCAGAACATGGTCACGGCCAGGGCGCCCATGAGGGCCAGGGTGGTCGCCGCGTTCTTGCTCTTGGGCTTGCGGAAGGCGGGTACGCCGTTGCTGATCGCCTCGACGCCGGTCAGGGCGGCGCAGCCGGAGGAGAAGGCCCGCAGCAGCAGGAAGACCAGGGCGAACCCCGCCAGGCCCTCGTGTTCCGCCTTGATCTCGAAATCGGCGGTGGGGGCCTTCATGGTGTCGCCGAGGACGATGCCGCGCCAGGCGCCCCACGCGATCATGATGAATACGCCCACGACAAAGACATAGGTCGGAATCGCGAAGAGCTTGCCGGATTCCTTCATGCCCCGCAGATTCATCAGCGTGAGCAGCAGGATCATCCCGATCGCGCAGAGCACTTTGTTCTCGACGACGAAGGGGATGGCCGAGCCGAGGTTCTCGACGCCCGAGGAGATCGACACGGCGACGGTCAGCACGTAGTCGACGAGCAGGGCGCTCGCGACGGTGAGGCCGGCCTTGGGGCCGAGGTTGGTATTGGCGACCTCGTAGTCGCCGCCGCCGCTGGGGTACGCGTGAACGTTCTGCCGGTAGGAGGCGACCACGGTGAACATCAGCACGACGACCGCGACGGCGATCCAGGGGCTGAAGCGGTACGCCGACACGCCCGCGATCGAGAGGACCAGCAGGACCTCACCCGGTGCATATGCCACCGAGGAGAGCGGGTCGGACGCGAAGACGGGGAGGGCGATCCGCTTGGGAAGGAGTGTTTCTCCGAGGCGGTCGCTGCGCAACGCCCGGCCGATCAGGATCCGTTTGGGCACCTCGGTCAGTTTGGACACGCAGAGGATCGTAAGCGTTCGATATCGGCCTGACGAACCCCCCACCCCACAAGCCGGTCGGCGAAGAGCCCGAGTGCACCGCAAGAGACCCCAAGGGTGACCGCCCGTGTGTAGCTTGGGCCATGGTCTGAGACCCTGTTAAGCCAGAGCATGCAATGAGGCTGGGAACCAGCGAGCGCTGACAGCCGGAAGGACGGCCGTGCACATCGTCATTATGGGCTGCGGAAGAGTGGGCTCCGCCCTCGCGCAGACCTTGGAACAGCAGGGGCATACGGTCGCGGTCATCGACCAGGACCCCACCGCATTCCGCCGGCTGGGAGCCGGATTCGGCGGCCGCCGCGTCACCGGGGTCGGCTTCGACCAGGACACGCTGCGCGAGGCCGGAATCGAGGAGGCGGGCGCTTTCGCCGCCGTCAGCAGTGGTGACAATTCCAACATCATCGCAGCCCGCGTGGCGCGCGAGATGTTCGGTGTCGAGAACGTCGCCGCCCGCATCTACGACCCCAAGCGCGCGGAGGTCTACCAGCGCCTGGGCATCCCCACCGTGGCCACCGTGCGGTGGACCGCCGACCAGATGCTGCGCCGGCTGCTGCCGTCCGGGGCCGAGCCGCTGTGGCGCGACCCGAGCGGCGGGGTCCAGCTCGCCGAGGTGCACACCTCCGCCACCTGGATCGGGCACAAGGTCAGCAAGCTGCAGGACGAGACCGGCGTCCGCGTGGCCTTTCTCACCCGACTGGGCGAAGCCATGCTGCCGACGTCCCAGACGGTCCTGCAGGAGGGCGACCTCGTCCACGTGATGATGCGCACGGACGAGATCGACAAGGTCGAGGCGGCCTTCACCGAGGGCCCCGAGGAGGCACACGCATGAGGGTCGCGATCGCCGGAGCCGGCGCGGTGGGCCGTTCCATCGCGGGCGAGCTGCTGGAGAACGGGCACGAGGTGCTGCTCGTCGACAAGGCGCCGACCGCCATCTCCGTGGAGCGGGTGCCGCAGGCCGAGTGGCTGCTGGCCGACGCCTGCGAGATCACCTCGCTCGACGAGGCCGCGCTGCAGCGCTGCAACGTCGTCATCGCCGCCACGGGCGACGACAAGGTCAACCTGGTCGTCTCCCTGCTGGCCAAGACCGAGTACGGGGTCCCCCGGGTCGTGGCGCGGGTCAACAACCCGAAGAACGAGTGGCTCTTCAACGAGTCCTGGGGCGTCGACGTCGCGGTCTCCACACCGCGTCTGATGTCGGCCCTGGTCGAGGAGGCCGTCAGCGTCGGCGACCTGGTCCGGCTGCTCCGCTTCAGCCACGGCGACGCCAACCTCGTCGAGCTGACCCTGCCCGCCGACTCCTCGGTCGCCGGGACCCAGATCAGCGAGATCACCTGGCCCGAGGACACCTCGCTGGTCACGATCATCCGCGGCAACCGGGTCCTCACCCCGCACGCGGAGGAGACCCTCGAGCCGGGCGACGAACTGCTCTTCGTGGCCGCCCAGGCCCGCGAGGAACAGCTGGAGGACCTCCTCCAGGCCCGTCACTGACGGCGCACGGCGCACGGCACGACACGCGGCACGACGAAGGGGCGGGCCGACCACCAGATGGTCGGCCCGCCCCTTTCGCGTCACGGCCCTTGCGCGTCACGGCCCTTGCGCGTCACGGCCGGGCGCCCCGGGCACGCCCGGGGCCCGGAGGCCCGGGGCGGCGAAGCCCCGGCAACGCCGCCGTACCTGCCGTGCCTGCCGTACGCGGTGGAGCCTCAGGCCCCGGGTTCGCGAGCGGCAGCGGCCTTGGCCTTCTCCGCGGCCTCCTCGGCCTCCCACTCCGCGATCACGTCGATCGGCGGCGGCGCCTTCGCCAGGAACACCCACGTGAAGTACACCGCGAGCACCATCGGCGGCAGCTTCAGCGCGATCAGCACCCAGCCCAGCTGCGTCGCGTCCCCCCACCAGTACAGCGGGAAGAGGATCGCGTACTTCGCCAGGAAGACGATCCCCCAGGCCAGACTGGCCTTGGTGTACGCCTTCTTCCGCCCGGGGTTGCGGGTCCGCCAGGACAGGTTCTCCTTGAACACCGGCCCCAGGATCACGCCCAGCAGCGGGAACCCCACCAGCGCGGACAGCGTGAAGGCCACGCCCAGCCCGGCGCCGTAGATCATGCCGGGCAGGTAGAAGCCCTTGGCGGTACCGGTGAACAGGGCGAAGGCCACGCCGACCCCCACGCCGAAGACCCCGCTGAAGGCGTGCTTCACGGTGTCCTTGCGCAGCAGCCGCACGATCACGAGCAGGACGGCGACCGCGCCCGCCGCGATCGCGGACATCTTCACGTCCTTGTTGACCGTGTAGATCATCACGAAGAGCAGCCCGGGGAGCATCGTCTCCACGGTGCCCCGGATGCCGCCGAAGGCATCGAAGAGCGCCGCCTGGGTCACGGCCTTCTGGTCCGCGGACGGCTCCCCTGCGGGGTCCGGGGTGGTCGGTTTGTCGAATGACGTCACCGGTTAGTGCTCCTGTCCGAGCGGTCGGAGTTCGTACTTCGGATTGAAGAGGACCCGGCGGCCGTGGCTCGACGAGATCCGCCCGGAAGCGATCATGCGCCGGCCCGGTTCGATTCCCACGATCGAGCGACGCCCGAGCCAGACCACGTCCAGCGCGGCCGAGCCGTCGAAGAGTTCCGCCTCCAGGGCGGGCACCCCCGCGCGCGGCCGAAGGGTGACGGTACGCAGGGTTCCCGTCACCTTGACTATCTGGCGGTCGTGGCAGTCGCAGATCCGCGTGCACCCCGCGGCCTCTGCGTCCTCCTGCAGTTCCGCCGAATGCAGCTCCTCCTGCGAGGTGGACAGCCGCTCTATCATCCGCCGGAACCGGCCCGCCGGCCTGACCGGCTTGGCGGACTTCTCGGGACGCGGTTCAGCACTCATACCAGAAGCGTACCGGCGTCCCCGCTACCTCTCGAAGCGGTATCCCATGCCCGGTTCCGTGATGAAGTGCCGCGGGTGCGAGGGGTCCGCCTCGAGCTTGCGCCGCAGCTGCGCCATGTAGACCCGCAGGTAGTTCGTCTCCGTGCCGTACGAGGGCCCCCAGACCTCCTGCAGCAGCTGCTTCTGGCTGACCAGCTTGCCGCCGTTGCGGACCAGCACCTCCAGCAGGTGCCACTCGGTGGGCGTGAGCCGTACGTCGCGCCCCTCGCGCACGGCCTTCTTGGCGGCCAGGTCCACCGTGAAGCCAGCGGTCTCCACGATCACCTCGTCCTCGCCGGCGCCCGCGGACGGCTCGGCCCGGCGGACGGCGGCGCGCAGCCGCGCCAGCAGCTCGTCCATGCCGAAGGGCTTGGTGACGTAGTCGTCGGCTCCGGCGTCCAGGGCCTCGACCTTCTCGTCGGAGCTGTGCCGGGCCGAGAGCACCAGGATCGGCACCCGGGTCCAGCCGCGCAGGCCCTTGATCACCTCGACGCCGTCCATGTCGGGCAGGCCCAGGTCGAGTACGACCACGTCGGGGTGGCGGGCGGCCGCGAGCTCCAGGGCACCGGCCCCGTCCGCGGCGGCGTCGACCTCGTACTTGCGTGCCTTCAGATTGATCACGAGGGCTCGGACGATCTGCGGCTCGTCGTCCACCACGAGCACCCGGGTCATTGAGGTCCTGCTTTCTGTCGTATCGGGTCGAGATCCATGAGGTCGCCGGCGACGGCGGTGCCGTTGCCCGGACCGGTGCCGGTGCCGGTGTCCGCAGGGCCGGCGCGTCCTGCGCCGTCCACCGTGACAGGTGCCGGTCCACTGTCGCGCGTCACGGCCCGCAGCGTCAGCACCATGGTCAGGCCGCCGCCCGGGGTGTCCTCGGCCGTCAGGGTGCCGTCCATGGCCTCGGCGAAGCCCCGGGCCACCGCGAGCCCGAGGCCCACCCCGGCGCCGCGCGGGGCGTCCCCGTGCCGCTGGAAGGGGGCGAAGATCCGGTCCTTCGCCTCGTCGGGCACCCCGGGCCCGCGGTCCACGACGCGCACCTCGACCCGGTCGCCGAGAAAGCTGGCCGCGACCAGCACCGGCTCCCCGGCCGGGCTGTACTTGACGGCGTTCTCCACCACGTTGGCGACGGTCCGCTCCAGCAGCCCCGGGTCCACCGCCACCATCGGCAGCGTCTCCGGGACGTCCAGCTCCACGCTGTCCTGCGCTACACCGCCCAGCGCCATCGGGACCACCTCGTCGACGTCGATCTCCCGGATCAGCGGGGTCACGGTGCCGGTCTGGAGCCGGGACATGTCGAGCAGGTTGCCCACCAGGTGGTCGAGCCGGTCGGCGCCGTCCTCTATGCCCTCGAGGAGCTCGGCCCGGTCCTCCTCGGACCAGTCCACGTCGTCGGAGCGCAAGGACGACACCGACGCCTTGATGGAGGCCAGCGGCGTACGGAGGTCATGGCTCACGGCGGCCAGCAGCGCGGTCCGGATCCGGTTGCCCTCCGCCAGGCGCCGGGCCTCCTCGGCCTCCCCGACCAGCCGCTGCCGGTCCAGGACCACGGCGGCCTGGGCGGCGAAGGCGCCGAGCACCCGGCGGTCCTCGGCGGGCAGCACCCGCCCGGACAGGGCCAGCGCCATGTGGTCCCCGATGGGCATGTCCACATCGGCCTCCTCGGGGCGGCCGACCGGGCTCGGGCCGACGCTGCCGGCCGGCCTCCAGGGCTCGACGTCGCTCCCGCGCTCCAGCAGGGCCACGGACTCCATGGCGAAGGTCTCGCGCACCCGCTCCAGCAGCGCGTCCAGCGTGGTCTCGCCGCGCAGCACGCTGCCGGCCAGGAAGGAGAGGATCTCGGACTCGGCACGCAGCCGGGCGGCCTGGTGGGTGCGCCGGGCGGCCAGGTCCACCACCGAGGCCACGGAGACCGCCACCCCGAAGAAGACGGCGATGGCGACGATGTTCTTCGGGTCGGAGATGGTGAACCGGTGCACGGGCGGGGCGAAGTAGTAGTTCAGCAGCAGCGAGCCGAAGGCCGCCGAGGCCAGCGCCGGGTAGAGCCCGCCCAGCAGCGCGGCGGCCACGGTCAGCGAGAGGAACAGCAGCATCTCGTTGGCCAGGCCCGGGTCGGCGTGCACATGCGTGAGCAGCACGGCCAGCAGGGCGGGGAACACCATCCCGACCACCCAGCCCGCGATGATCCGGGGCCGCCCGAGCCGGGCCGCCGAGCGGACCACGGGCAGGCTGCGGCCCCGGGCGACCTCCTCGTGCGTGACGATGTGCACGTCGAGGTCGGGCCCCGAGTCGCGGGCCACGGTGGCGCCGACGCCGGGGCCGAAGACGTACTGCCAGGCCTTGCGGCGGCTGGAGCCGAGCACGATCTGGGTGGCGTTGACCCCGCGGGCGAAGGCGAGCAGCGCGTCGGGGATGTTGTCGCCGATCACATGATGAAACGTTCCACCAAGATCCTCGACCAGCGTCCGCTGGACCGCGAGCTCCTTCGGCGAGGCCGCGGTCAGCCCGTCGCTGCGGGCTATGTAGACGGCGAGGATCTCGCTGCCGGAGCCCTTGGCGGCCATCCGGGAGGCGCGGCGGATGAGCGTACGGCCCTCGGGCCCGCCCGTGAGCCCGACGACGATCCGCTCGCGGGCCTGCCAGGTGGAGCGGATGTCGTGCTCGCCCCGGTACTGCTGGAGGTACTCGTCGGCCCGGTCGGCGACCCACAGCAGCGCCAGCTCGCGCAGGGCGGTGAGGTTGCCGGGCCGGAAGTAGTTGGACAGGGCCGCGTCGACCTTGTCGGACTGGTAGATGTTCCCGTGGGCCATCCGCCGGCGCAGCGCCTGCGGGGACATGTCGACGAGCTCGATCTGGTCGGCCCGCCGCACCACCTCGTCCGGCACGGTCTCCCGCTGCCGCACCCCGGTGATGGACTCCACCACGTCGCCGAGCGACTCCAGGTGCTGGATGTTCACGGTGGACACGACGTCGACGCCCGCCCGCAGCAGCTCCTCGACGTCCTGCCAGCGCTTGGCGTTGCGCGAGCCGGGCACGTTGGTGTGCGCGAGCTCGTCCACGAGCGCGATGGCGGGCCGGCGCGCCAGTACGGCGTCCACGTCCATCTCGGTGAAGGCGGCGCCCCGGTACGAGAGCGCGTTGCGCGGCACCTGCTCGAGCCCGTGCAGCATCACCTCGGTGCGCGGCCGCCCGTGGTGCTCGACGAAGCCGACGACGCAGTCGGCGCCCCGCTCCACCCGGCGGTGGCCCTCGGAGAGCATCGCGTACGTCTTGCCCACACCGGGTGCCGCGCCGAGGTAGATCCGTAGCTTGCCGCGTCCCATGCGCTCATTCTCCGGGACGTTTCCGCCGATCACGCACCTTTTGCGGGCCGTCCGCCCATCCCTGACGGATCTCTGACACCCCGCGGGTACGACAACGGGCCGTACCCGGAAGGAGTACGGCCCGCGGCCTGAAACAGTCGTCGCCGGGATCCGCCGGGTCAGCGGACCTCGGTGATCGTCGGACCCTGCTCCAGCTGGCCCATGCCGCCGGAGAAGCGGGAGCCCTCCTGGTCCTCGGTCTGCACGCCGTCCGGCACCATCTGGGCGTCGTTCGGCAGCTTCAGCACGATCGGGTCGCGCGGGGCCATAGGGCCGTCACCGCGCACGATGACGGTCTCCCGGAAGATCTGCTCCAGCACGCCCGCCGACTCGGGGCGCACCGCGCCCTGGCCGGAGATGACGCCGCGCAGGAACCAGCGCGGGCCGTCGACGCCGACGAAGCGGACCAGCTGGGCGCCGGTCTGGCCGTCGGGCATGGGTACGGGCACCTGCGCGCGCAGCTCCCAGCCCAGCGGACCCTCGACCTCGTCGATGATGCCGCCCTGCTGGGTGATGCCCGTGGCGATCTCCTCGCGGACCTCGCCCCAGATGCCTTCCTTCTTGGGCGCCGCGAAGGCCTGCAGCTGTACGGCGCTGTCGCCGAGGACGACCGTCGCGGCGACGATCGCGTCACCGGCGACCTCGACGCGCAGCTCCATGCCCTCGACACCCGGTACGAGAATGCCGCCCAGGTCGACGCGGCCGTCCTCGGGCGCACCAGGCACCTCGGAGACGTCCCAGGGGCCGTCGGGCCGCGGGGCCGGCGGCAGATTCACCCTGCGGGGCGCGGAGTCGTGCTCCTCGCCGCCGTTCTGCTCATCGGCAGCCACGCCGTCCACGACCTGCTCGGCCGCGCCGCCGTCCTTGGCGGAGTCGTTCTTCTTGCGACGTCCGAACACGTCACTGTCCTTCCCGGTCGGATACGACCGAAGCGTAGCCATTCCCACCCTGCTGACCAGCGCCGGATCCGGCCACGGCCGCATGACCGCCGGTGGAGCCGAAACCCCCCTCGGCCCGGGCCGAGCCGGGAAGCTGCGCCACCTCGTGGAAGCGCACCTTCTCGACCCTCTGGACAACCAGCTGGGCAATGCGGTCGAAGCGCTCGAACCGGACGCTCTCGCGCGGGTCGAGATTGACCACGATCACCTTGATCTCCCCACGGTACCCGGCATCCACCGTCCCCGGGGCATTCACGAGCGCGAGCCCGCAGCGGGCGGCCAGGCCCGAGCGCGGGTGCACGAAGGCCGCGTACCCGTCGGGCAGGGCGATGGACACGCCCGTGGGCAGTACGGCGCGCTCACCGGGCTCCAGCTCGACCGCCTCGGTGGTCACCAGGTCGCAGCCGGCGTCGCCGGGGTGGCCGTACGCGGGGACGGGCACCTCGGGGTCGAGGCGCTTGATCAGCACGTCGATCTCGTGACGGGGGGCGTGGTTGTTCGTAGCCATCAGGGGTTCACCTCGAAGGCGCGTGCGCGCCTGACCTGGTCCGGGTCGGACATCGCCGCCCGGATCTCCTCGGGCCGACCGTTGTCGATGAAGTGGTCGACCTTCACCTCGATGAAGAGCGCGTCTGCGCGCACGGCGACCGGGCCCTCGGGCCCGCCTATCCGGCCGACCGCGGTGGAGTAGATCTTGCGCCCGGCGACGGCGGTCACCTCGGCCTCCAGGTACAGCACGGTGTCCACGGGCACCGGCCGCACGAAGTCGGTCTCCAGCCGTCCCGTCACCGCGATGACGCGCAGCAGCCAGTTCAGGGAGCCCAGCGTCTCGTCGAGCGCGGTGGCGAGTACGCCGCCGTGGGCGAGGCCGGGAGCGCCCTGATGGGCGGGCTTGACGGTGAACTCGGCGGTGACGCCCACGCCCTCACCCGCACGGGCCTCCAGGTGGAGTCCGTGGGACTGGCCCCCGCCACAGCCGAAGCAGTGCTCGTAGTGCGCACCGAGCAGCTCGCCGGGTGCCGGGGCATCGGCGTGCCGGACCGGCGCGGCGGCATCGGCCGGGGGCGTCAACGCTGTGTTTCGTCCACTCACAGGCGCTGACCTTACCCGCGCCGCTACCCGCCGGTCGCCTCGTGGGAGGCTTGGCGGTATGCAGCTCTCCCCCGCGCACCACGACGAACGTCTGACCGCCCCCCGCTCCTGGTGGGGCATCGCCGTACTCATCGGCCTCGCGTGCGCGCTGATGCTGCTGCCGCTGGGCACGCTGCCGCTGCTGGCCGGGCTGGTCGGGGGCACCGCGCTGGCGGGGATGCTGGTGAGCTCGTACGGCTCCGCGCGCGTGCGCGTGGTGAACGGTGCGCTGGCCGCCGGTGACGCCCGGATCCCGGTGGCGGCGCTGGGCGAGCCCGAGGCGCTGGACCCGGAGGAGACCCGCGCCTGGCGGACGTACAAGGCGGACACCCGCGCCTTCATGCTGCTGCGCAGCTACGTCCCGACGGCGGTGCGCATCCCGGTCACCGATCCCGAGGACCCGACGCCGTACGTCTACGTCTCCACCCGCGAGCCGCAGGCCCTGGTCTCGGCGATCCGGTCGGCCAAAGGCTGATCGGCCGGGGGCCGGAGCGGGGTCAGGCCGGGGTCAGGCCCGGGGCCATCCGAAGGGCCGTTCGTCGGCCGACGCCTCGAGGGCGGCCCTGGCGGCCTCGGGAAGGGGCTCGGAGGGCTGCTCAAGGGGCGGAAGCTGCGGCAGCGAGTCCCACGCCACGGCCCGGCTCCGCAGGTCGGCACGGACCTTCTCGGCGACTTTCCGGGTGTCCCGGTGGTTCATGACCGCGCCGACGGCCGCGCCCACCATGAACGGCAGCAGGATCGGCAGGTTGCGGACGGTCCGCTTCATGATCTGTTGGCGCAGTTCGCGCTTCATCTGACCGCCGAGCGCGATGTTCAGCGTCGTCGGCTTCGTCAGGTCCACCCCGCGCTCCTCCGTCCACGCGGTCAGGTAGGCGAGGCTGCGGTCCTTGAGGTTCCCGGGCGGCCGCAGGCCGTACACCTCGTGGAGCTCCGCGATGAGCTTCAGCTCGATCGCCGCGACCCCGGTGACCTCTGCGGCCAGCTCGGCCGCCATCGCGGGCGGCACCGGCAGCATGGCTGCGGCTCCGATGCCCGCACCCACGGTGGAGGTGCCGTACGAGGCGCCCGCGATCAGCTTGTCGGCAAGCTGATCGGGACCGAGGCCCGGGAACTGCGCGCGCAGGGTCGCGAGGTCCCGAACCGGAACGCGCGGTGCGTTCTCGATGACGCGGTCGGCGATGAGCAGGACGGCGGCCCTGGCATGTTCGCCGCCCTTGCGCACACCGCTCTTGACGGCTTGCAGCCGACGAGCCCCGGACCTGCGCCGGGCCGCCTCGTCGGACGCTGTGGCCGACGGCACCGCCGCGGCGGTGTCTGAGGACACGGCGGGCACGCCGGGGGCTCCTGGGCCCGTTTCCGGGCCCGTGGCTCCCGCCTGCGTCTCCACCGGATCACCAGCTTTCCGGAAGCGCCGCTTCCGAAACGGTGTCGAGCCGGTCACGGCCGACACCTCTCAGTCGCAGTCGCGGCAGATCGGCTGACCGTTCTTCTCTCGTGCCAGCTGGCTGCGGTGGTGCACCAGGAAGCAGCTCATGCAGGTGAACTCATCGGCCTGCTTGGGCAGCACCCGGACGGCCAGTTCCTCGTTGGAGAGGTCCGCGCCGGGGAGCTCCATGCCCTCCGCCGCGTCGAAGTCGTCGACGTCGACGTTCGAGGACGACTTCTCGTTGCGCCGGGCCTTCAGCTCTTCAATGCTGTCGTTGTCGACGTCGTCGTCGGTCTTGCGTGGGGTGTCGTAGTCCGTTGCCATTGTTCGCTCTCCCCCTCTGGGATTTAGCGGTGTCTCAGCGCACGTAACGCGCGAGAGGCCGGACTTGTGCCCGACCTGAGGCGGAGATTTTGCCTCACATCAAGGTCTGTTACTCAATCGACACCCAGCCGCACGCCTGAAGGAGCGATTGGCTGGGATGACGACCGGGACCGTACACGGTCCGGGGGCCGTCTTGCACAAACGCCACCCCGTGTATTTCCCGCCGTTCGAGGGGCGGGAAACCCGGACTTCCCGGGCTTTCCGGCCTCCTCTGGGGTCACCGAACGCACATGACCCAACACTCGACAATGTGATCGATCACACAGCCGACACGCTCCCCACCTCCCAACTATTCAGCCAACAGCGAACAAGCGGCACGGGGACTCACAGGGGCAAAGTGACACGCATCACGAGGCCACCGCCCTCGCGCGGTGTCGCCGAGATCCGCCCGCCGTGTGCGCGCGCCACAGAGCGCGCGATCGACAGGCCGAGCCCCACACCCTTGTCGCTGCCCGTGCGCTCCGTACGCAGCCGCCTGAAGGGCTCGAAGAGGTTGTCCACCTCGTACGCGGGAACGACGGGACCCGTGTTCGACACCAGGAGGACCGCCTGGCCGTGCTGGGACTCCGTTGCGACCTCGACCCAGCCGTCCGCCGGCACGTTGTACCGGACGGCGTTCTGCACCAGGTTGAGCGCGATCCGCTCCAGCAGGACGCCGTTGCCCTGGACCACGGCCGGCGCCCGCTCGCCGCGGATCGCCACGCCCTTCGCCGCCGCCTCCCCGCGCGCCTGGTCGATGGCGCGCGAGGCGACCTCCGCCAGGTCCACGGGCTTGCGCTCGACTATCTGGTTGTCGCTGCGCGCCAGCAGCAACAGGCCCTCGACCAGCTGCTCGCTGCGCTCGTTGGTGGCCAGCAGCGTCTTGCCCAGCTGCTGGAGCTCCACCGGCGCACCCGGATCCGACAGGTGCACCTCCAGCAGCGTCCGGTTGATCGCCAGCGGGGTGCGCAGCTCGTGCGAGGCGTTCGCGACGAACCGCTGCTGGGCCGTGAAGGCCCGCTCCAGCCGGTCGAGCATCTCGTCGAAGGTGTCGGCGAGCTCCTTGAGCTCGTCGTCCGGCCCGTCCAGCTCGATCCGCCGGGTCAGGTCGGAACCGACCACCCGGCGGGCGGTCCGGGTGATCTTGCCGAGCGGCGAGAGCACCCGTCCGGCCATCGCGTAACCGAACGCGAAGGCGATGATGCTGAGGCCGAGCAGCGCCATCAGCGACCGGCTGAGCAGGTCGTCCAGCGCGTGCCGGCGCTGCTCCAGGATGCAGGTGTTGATCGCCGCGTTGAACTGGTCGTGCGTCTGGCCCGTACCGACCACGCCGGGGCAGGTGCTGGTGACCTGGATGTCCGTACCGCCGACGATCTTGAACGGCAGTCCGTTGCCCTCGCGCAGTGCCTGCGCAGCCAGCAGGTAGATGATCGACAGCAGCAGGATGCCGGCGATCAGGAACATCCCGCCGTACAGCAGCGTGAGGCGTATGCGGATGGTCGGCCGCAGCCAAGGGAAAGGACCCTCGGGCTGGCCGGGGTCCCACGTCGGTCTCGGCGGCACCGTTGGTGGTGCCGGGGTCGCCGCCACCCGCGTCAGATCCGGTAGCCGGAACCAGGCACGGTCACGATGACCGGCGGCTCCCCGAGCTTGCGCCGCAGGGTCATGACCGTCACCCGCACCACGTTCGTAAAGGGGTCGGTGTTCTCGTCCCATGCCTTCTCCAGCAGCTGCTCGGCGGAGACGACGGTCCCCTCGCTCCGCATGAGAACCTCCAGCACCGCGAACTCCTTGGGCGCCAGCTGCACCTCTCTGCCCTCACGGAACACCTCGCGCCGGTTCGGGTCCAGCTTGATGCCGGCCCGCTCCAGTACGGGGGGCAGCGCCACGGTGGTGCGCCGCCCCAGGGCGCGCACGCGGGCGGTCAGCTCGCTGAACGCGAAGGGCTTGGGCAGGTAGTCGTCCGCGCCGATTTCAAGGCCCTCGACCCGGTCGCTCACATCACCGGACGCCGTCAGCATCAGCACGCGGGTGGGCATGCCGAGCTCGACGATCTTCCGGCAGACGTCGTCGCCGTGCACGAGCGGGAGGTCCCGGTCGAGCACGACCACGTCGTAGTCGTTCACCCCGACGCGCTCCAGGGCCGCGGCACCGTCGTACACGACGTCCACGGCCATGGCCTCCCGGCGCAGCCCGGTGGCCACCGCATCGGCGAGCAGCTGCTCGTCCTCGACGACGAGTACGCGCACGTCGTTTCCTTCCATCGAGCCCTGAGGGCACACGTGTCTTGCGTCGTCCATCCTGCCGGTTTCAGCCGTAAACCGGCTGTAAGGCGCCGCTCAGGGGCTTGCGAGGGACGGAAGTGAGGATTCCCTCGCCTCTCGAGGTTTCTGGGCCCAGGGTGCCGGGGAGGACGTCAGCACACCCCATCCACTCCCTGACGGCGGACAGCCACGTGCCGCCGCCTACCCACGAAGAGGGGGCGAACCCACCATGGACGCATTCACCGCGGGTCTCCTGCAGCGCATCCGGGCCACGCAGTCGGACCTCAAGCAGGCCCGTGAGACGGGCGACGACTTCCTCGTGGAAGTGGAGCAGGCGGAACTGGAAGATCTCCAGCGCCTCGCCGCCGAACACGGAGTCGCCGTCTCCGCCTGATGGCCTTCCCAGTCCAGCCCGAACCCCGGCGGCCGCACGCGGCAGCCGGGGTTCCCTCATGCCGGGCCCCGGCCGTACGGGCCCCGGCCGGGCCCGGCCTGCCGCCGCCCGGCCCTCAGTCGTGCCAGGCCCCGGCCTCTTCCAGCAGCGGCTGCAGCGACGCGAACACCGCCGGTGTGGCGGCGAGCGCCAGCTCCCCGGAGGCCGGCCGGCCGGGCCGCCCGCCCGTGACCGCCCCGGCCTCCCGGGCGATCAGCTCGCCCGCGGCCAGGTCCCAGGGGTTGAGGCCCCGCTCGTAGTACGCGTCCAGCCGCCCGGCGGCCACGTCGCTGAGGTCCAGCGCGGCCGACCCGCCCCGCCGGATGTCCCGCACCTTCGGAATCACCCGCTGCGCGACGTCCGCCTGCTGCTCCTTGCGCGCCTGGAGGTACGCGAACCCGGTGGCGACCAGTGCCTGGTCCAGCGGCGCGGCCGCCCGGCACGCCAGCCGGGCCTCCCCCAGCCACGCCCCGCCCCCGAGCACCGCGTGGTACGTCTCGCCCCGCATCGGCGCCGCCACGACCCCGACCACGGTCTCGCCCTCGTACTCGGCGGCGATCGACACGCTCCAGCTCGGCAGCCCGTACAGGTAGTTGACGGTGCCGTCCAGCGGGTCCACGACCCACCGCACCCCGCTCGTCCCGGGACTGTCCGCGCCCTCCTCGCCCAGCAGCCCGTCCGCGGGCCGCCGGCGCGCGAGGATGCCGGTGATCAGCTTCTCCGCGGCGATGTCCATCTCGGTCACCACGTCGATCGGGCTGCTCTTCGTCGCCGCCACCGCGAGATCGGCCGGCCGGCCGTCCCGCAGCAGCTCCCCGGCCTGCCGGGCGGCGTCCAGGCCCACGTCCAGCAGTTCGGCCTTCAGTTCTTCGGAGATCACGGTCCGGCCTTCCTAGGCGTACGGGCTGTCGGCGCCCGCGGCCGCCGGCCGGGGCCCGCGCGCCGGGCAGCAGCCCACCGCGCACAGATCGTGGCTGGGACCGAGCAGCCCCAGCGCGCACCGCTCCACCGGCTCGCCCCGCTCCGCCGCGGCGCGCTCCAGCACCAGTTCCCGCACCGCCGCCGCGAACCGCGGATCGGCCCCGACCGTCGCCGACCGGGCGATCGGAAGCCCCAGCTCCGCGGCCTTCGCCGTCGCTTCCGTGTCGAGGTCGTACAGGACCTCCATGTGGTCCGAGACGAACCCGATCGGCACCATCACCACGGCCGGCGCCCCGGCCCCGTGCAGCGCCTCCAGGTGGTCGCAGATGTCCGGCTCCAGCCACGGGATGTGCGGGGCGCCGCTGCGCGACTGGTAGACGAGCTCCCAGGGCAGCTCCGCGCCCGTCTCGGCCCGCACCGCGTCCGCGATCACCTGCGCGACGTCCAGGTGCTGCCTGACGTACGCCCCGCCCTCTCCGTCGGCGGTGTGCTCCTCGACCGGGCCGGACGTGTCGGCGGCGGCGGTCGGGATCGAATGCGTGGTGAAGGCCAGGTGCGCGCCGGCGCGCACCTCCTGCGGCAGCGACGCGAGCGCGGCGAGCACCCCGTCGATCATCGGCTGCACGAAGCCGGGGTGGTTGAAGTAGTGCCGCAGTTTGTCGACCTCCGGCAGCTCGGCGACGCCCTCCCCGGCCAGCGCCGCGAGCGCGTCCGCGAGGTTCTCGCGGTACTGGCGGCAGCCCGAGTACGAGGCGTACGCGCTGGTGGCGAGCACCGCGATCCGGCGGCGCCCGTCGGCGGCCATCTCCCGCATCGTGTCGGTGAGGTACGGAGCCCAGTTCCGGTTGCCCCAGTACACGGGCAGGTCCAGCCCGTGCTCGGCGAAGTCCTTGCGCAGCGCGTCCAGCAGCTCGCGGTTCTGCCCGTTGATCGGGCTGACCCCGCCGAAGCCGAAGTAGTGCTGCCCGACCTCCTTGAGCCGCTCGCGCGGGATGCCGCGCCCGCGCGTGACGTTCTCCAGGAACGGCACGACGTCGTCGGGTCCCTCGGGGCCGCCGAAGGAGAGCAGCAGGAGGGCGTCGTAGGGGGCCGCGAGGCCTTCGGCCGCGGGCGCGTCGGGGACACGGAGCTGGTCTGCCATGCGTCGAATCCTGCCACCCGGCGTGTGCGCGGGAGAACCGTCCGGTCCGGATGCCGGGACGCGCGACAGGTAAGGTGACCCTAAGTTCCACTGCTCGAAAGATGCCGGTGCCGAATCTTCCCCGTGCGGGTGCCGTATCGGCGGTCGTAACCTGTACGGGCCAATGACGTCCCTTACGGAGAGACCTTGCCCAGTCCCTACCGCGCGATCTTCGCGGCGCCCGGCACCAAGGCCTTCAGCGCCGCCGGCCTCATAGGCCGGCTGCCGATATCCATGGTGGGCGTCGGTATCCTCACGATGATCTCCGAGATCACCGGGCGCTACGCGATGGCCAGCGCCCTCACCGGCACTCTGGCCCTGGCCGCCGCTTTCGTCGGCCCCCAGGTGTCCCGGCTGGTGGACCAGTACGGGCAGCGGCGGGTGCTGCGCCCCGCGACCCTGATCTCCGTAGCCTCCGTCACCGGCCTGGTGCTGGCCGCGGCGAACGGACTCCCCGACTGGACCCTCTTCGTCTTCGCGGCCGTCGCGGGCTGCGTGCCGAGCGTCGGCTCGATGGTCCGCGCCCGCTGGACCGTGCTCTACCGCGACGCGCCGCGCGAGCTGCACACCGCGTACTCCTTCGAGTCCGTGGTGGACGAGGTCTGCTTCATCTTCGGCCCGATCCTCGCCATCGGGCTGTCCACCACCTGGTTCCCCGAAGCCGGACCGGTGATCGCGGCCGGCTGCCTGCTCGTCGGCGTCTGGCTGCTCACCGCGCAGCGCGCCACCGAGCCGGCCCCGCACCCGCGCAGCCAGGACGGCGGCCGGACCTCCGCCCTGCGCTCCCCCGGCCTCCAGGTGCTGACGGCCACCTTCGTGGCGACCGGCGCGATCTTCGGGTCCATCGACGTGTCCACCCTGGCCTTCGCCGAGGAGCAGGGCGACAAGTCCTCCGCCAGCTTCATCCTGGCCATCTGGGCGGCCGGATCCTGCCTGGCCGGCATCGTCTTCGGCCTCCTCCACCTCAAGGGCCGGACCGAACGCAGGTGGGTACTGGGCATCTGTGCGATGGCCGTGAGTATGATCCCCCTCCTACTGGCCGGGAACCTTCCGTTTCTGGCCGTGGCGCTCTTCGTCTCGGGCCTCGCCATCGCTCCCACGATGATCACCACGATGGCCCTGATCGAGGCACACGTACCACGCGCGCAGCTCACCGAGGGCATGACCTGGATCACCACCGGCCTCGCGGTCGGTGTCGCGGTCGGCTCCTCCGTGACCGGTCTGGTCATCGACGCGGCCGGGGCCCAGCGCGGGTTCGTCGTCTCGGTCTCGTCGGGGGTGGCCGCGGCGGCGGTGGCGTTCGCGGGTTACCGTCGGCTGACGAGGCCGGCGCAAGGGGAGGAGCCAGCCAGCGATGGGGACGGCGACAGCAGCAGGGAAGAACGGGCCGGGGACACCGGCCGCGTGGCATAACTGGGCGGGCAACGTCACGGCCGCACCCGCCCGCGTCGTGACCCCGGCCTCGGTCGGGGAGCTTCAGGAGGCGGTGCGCCGGGCCGCCGAGGACAGGCTGAAGGTGAAGGCGGTCGGCACCGGCCACTCCTTCACCGCGGCCGCCGCCACCGACGGGGTGCTCGTACGCCCTCAGGCGCTGGCCGGGATACGGGAGATCGACCGGGCCGCCGGCACCGTGACGGTGGCCGCGGGCACGGTGCTCAAGGACCTGAACCAGGCCCTGGCCCGGGAGGGCCTGTCGCTCACGAACATGGGCGACATCATGGAGCAGACGGTCTCCGGCGCCACCAGCACCGGCACCCACGGCACGGGCCGCGACTCCGCCTCCATCGCCGCCCAGATCCGCGGCCTGGAGCTGGTCACGGCGGACGGCCGGGTGCTCACGTGCTCCGAGAAGGAGAATCCGGAGGTCTTCGCGGCGGCCCGGATCGGCATCGGAGCCCTCGGCATCGTCACCGCGATCACCTTCGCCGTGGAGCCGGTCTTCTTCCTGACCGCCCGTGAGGAGCCCATGGGCTTCGACCGGGTGACCTCCGAGTTCGAGCAGCACTTCGCGGAGAACGAGCACTTCGAGTTCTACTGGTTCCCGCACACCGGCAACTGCAACACCAAGCGCAACAACCGCAGCCAGGGCCCCGCCGCCCCGCCCGGAGCGGTGAGCGCCTGGGTCGAGGACGAGCTGCTGTCCAACGGCATCTTCCAGGCCGTCAACTCGCTGGGCCGCGCGGTCCCGGCGGCCATCCCCTCCATCGCCCGGATCGCGAGCCGCGCCCTGTCCGCGCGTACCTACACGGACATCCCGTACAAGGTGTTCACCAGCCCGCGCCGGGTGCGCTTCGTGGAGATGGAGTACGCCCTCCCGCGCGAGCAGGTGGTCGAGGCGCTGCGGGAGCTCAAGCGGACGGTCGACCGCTCCGGGCTGCGGATCAGCTTCCCGGTGGAGGTGCGGACGGCTCCGGCGGACGACATCGCGCTGTCGACGGCCTCGGGGCGGGAGACCGCGTACATCGCGGTGCACATGTACAAGGGCACGCCGTACCAGGCCTACTTCACGGCCGCCGAGCGGATCTTCACCGCGCACGGCGGGCGGCCGCACTGGGGCAAGGTGCACACGCGGGACGCGGAGTACTTCGCCCGGGTCTACCCGCGCTTCGGCGAGTTCACCGCGCTGCGGGACCGGCTGGACCCGGAGCGGCTGTTCGGCAACGACTACCTGCGGCGGGTCCTGGGAGAGTAGCCCCGGCTCAGGGAGCGTCCTGCTGCCCCTTTCCACTCGGGGTCGGCGTCGGGGTGGGGGTGGGGGTGGGCTTCGGGCTCTGCGTCGGCGGGCCCGGACTCGGTGCCGGGCCCCCGGAGTCCGAGGAGTCCGACGAGTCCGAGGACGACGGCTCGGGGCTCGGGCCCCGGCCGCCGTGCGGACGCGAAGGGCTCGGGGAGGCCCCGGACTCCGGGGTCGCCCCGCCCTTCCCGCCGGTGCCGGGCTCCTTCCCGCGGCGGGCCGGCTGCTCGTCGTCCACCTTGCGCGTGCCGCCGGACCAGATGGTTCCGCCGCCCTGGCTGATCGCCGTGCCGGAGAAGGCCTCGTAGGCGCCGAGGCCGCCGAGCGCGATGGCGAAGGCCGCGCCCGAGGCCACCGCGGTGCGCTTCCAGCCCCGTACGCGGGTGCCGTGCACGGTGGCCCGGCCGAACTCCTCGGAGGGCGGAACCGTGCGGAGCAGCAGGGTGCCGTCGGCCGCCTTCTCCTCGCGGGGCAGCGGGACCTGACGGGCCCCGGGGCGGGCGCTCTCGCGCAGCTGGTCGCCGGTGCGCTTGAAGAGGTACTGGATGACGGGGCCCCCGGCGGTGGCGAGCACACTCACCACGCCGGCGCCGAGGATGGTCCCGTAGACGCCCAGCTTCGAGGCGAGCAGGGCCGCCGCGACGGTGGCGAGGGAGGAGCCCGCGATCTGGGCCACGCTCAGATCGAGCTTCTCCTCCTCTGTCGCTTCGACTTCCGGCGCCGCCTTCTGACCCATCCTCATCCCCTGTGTCTGCTGCCTCTCGCGACCTCTCGCGCTTCACCGCTCTCAGCAGTTACTGACCGCCGAGCGAAATAGATGGTTCCGTTTCTGGGGATTCTGTGAAGCAAGACACCCGAAAACGGGTGCGGTCGCAGGTCCGGCCCAATTCGGGGCAGCCCAACTCCCGCCGCCCGCGACAAGTTCGGCGGCGCGGCGGTCCACCCAGGTGGCCCGAATGGAGTACTGTGGCGAGCCCTGGGGCCGTCCTTCCTTACGGATGTCCGGACTCGGGAGAGGGGGCCGACTGGTGAAGAAACGGCACTCGAGACCGGTGATGCCGCGGCATTGCACGGGTTCCTGATGCGCACAGTAATCTTTCAGTCACTGTGCGTGCCCAACAGGTAACCGTGCCATAACGGCGATCAAGGGCGTATGCCCGACACGCCGGTTGAACTCGGCAAGGTTGTGGCAGGCTGCACCCGGGCAGGCCACACTCGACTAGCGGAAGCAGCGACGCACGTGACGTCGGCAGGCACCACCCGGGAGGTCCCCATGCCCGAACTGCGTGTCGTGGCCGTCTCAAATGACGGCACACGACTGGTGCTCAAGGCTGCGGACAGCACGGAGTACACGCTTCCGATCGACGAGCGGCTGCGGGCTGCCGTGCGCAACGACCGCGCGCGCCTGAACCAGATCGAGATCGAGGTGGAGAGCCACCTCCGCCCCCGCGACATCCAGGCCCGCATACGGGCCGGCGCCTCCGCTGAGGAGGTCGCTCAACTCGCCGGCATCCCCGTCGACCGCGTACGCCGTTTCGAGGGCCCGGTGCTGGCCGAGCGCGCGTTCATGGCGGAGCGGGCTCGCAAGACCCCCGTGCGCCGTCCCGGCGAGAACACCGGACCCCAGCTCGGCGAGGCCGTGCAGGAGCGGTTGCAGCTGCGCGGGGCCGAGAAGGAGTCCGTCCAGTGGGACTCCTGGCGCCGCGACGACGGCACCTGGGAAGTCCTGCTGGTCTACCGGGTCGCGAGCGAACCGCATTCGGCCAGCTGGACGTACGACCCGCCGCGCCGGCTGGTCGTGGCCGTGGACGACGAGGCCCGCTCCCTGATCGGCGAGGCGGACGACCTGCCGGCGACGCCGGAGCCGAGCTTTCCGTTCGTGCCGAGGATCGCGCGGCTGCCGCGGGACCGGCCGCTGGACCGCGCCCTGGACCGCCAGCTGGAACGAACCCCCAACCACGCAGCGCCGGCGCCGGAGCCGGAGGAGGAACGGGACACGCTGACGAGCCTGCTCGAAGCGGTACCGAGCTTCCGCGGCGACCTGGTGGTCCCGGAACGCACCGAGCCCCCGGCGGAGGAGCCGGAGGCGGAGGAACCGCCGGCGGCCTCGGCGAGCGCCGGTGCCGGTGCCGCGTACGCGGACGTCCTGATGCCGCGCACGGTGGCGGGCCACCGCGACCGCCTGACGGGCACCACGGACCGCCAGGCGGAAGCCGACGGCGTCCGCCCGGGCCGCCGCGCGGCGGTCCCGAGCTGGGACGAAATCGTCTTCGGCACCCGCCGCAAGAAACAGGAATAGCCCCGCCGGCGTTTGCGGCGCGGGGTCGGGAGCGGAGGCCCGGAAAGCCGGGCGCACCCCGCAGCCGCCGGCCCCGCGGCGCCACCCCCACCGCGGCCCGGTACAGCCGGCCCCGGCGGCGTTTGCGGCGCGGGGCCCGGGGCGGAAACCGGACGCGGCCCGGGGGCGCTCGCGCCTCGGCCACCCCCACCGCGGGCCCGGCACACCGAGCCCGTCGGCGTTTGCAGCGCGGGGTCGGCCCCAGAAACCGGGCGCGGCCCGGGGGCGCTCGCGCCTCGGCCACCCCCACCGCGGCCCGGTACACAGGCCCCCCGGCGTTTGCAGCGCGGGGCCTGGGGCGGAGCCGCGGAAACCGGGCGCGGCCCGCGCCGCGCCCACCCCCACCGCGCTCCTGTAGACCCGGGCCGGGGCTCGACCGGCTACTGCGGGTCCGGACCCGTGGCCACCGGACGCTCCGGGTCCGAGGACCACTCCGACCAGCTGCCCGCGTACAGGGCAGCCGGAACCCCCGCCACCTCGAGCGCGAGCACCTCGTGCGCCCCCGAGACCCCCGACCCGCAGTACACCCCCACCGGTGCCTCACCCGAGGCACCCAGCCCGGCGAACCTCGCCCGCAGTACGTCCGCCGCGAGGAACCGGCCGTCCGCACCCACGTTCTCCGCCGTCGGCGCCGACACCGCCCCCGGAATGTGCCCGCCGACCCGGTCGATCGGCTCGACCTCGCCGCGGTACCGCTCCCCCGCCCGCGCGTCCAGCAGGATCCCGCTCCGCGCGAGCGCCGCCGCGGCGTCCGCGTCCAGCAGCCCCATCGCTCCCGGGTTTGGCTTGAAATCGCCCTCCGTAACGGTCACCGTGTCGGCCGTCATCGCTCCGCCCGCCGCCGTCCACGCGGCCAGTCCCCCGTTCAGCACCCGCACGTCCGTGTGACCCGTCCAGCGCAACAGCCACCACGCCCGGGCGGCGGCCCATCCCAGACCCCCGTCGTACACGACCACCGGCGCGTCCGCCGAGACCCCGGCCCTGCGCATCACCGCCCCGAACTCCTCCGGCTGCGGCAGCGGGTGCCGCCCGCCCGCCCCCGGCGGACCTGCCAGTTCGCGGTCGAGGTCCACGTACACCGCACCCGGCAGGTGGCCGGTCTCGTACTCGGACCGCAGGTCGGGGCCGCCCAGCTGCCAGCGGATGTCCAGCAGTACCGGCGGCCGGGATCCAGCCAGCTCGTCCATCAGTTCGGACGCGGAGAGGATCGCAGCGTTCACGGGGTTCGCGGAGTTCGCAGTCATGCGGCCCATTTTCCTCCCCGCTCCGCAGCCCCGGTAACAAGCCCGACATCGACAGGCCGCACCGATCCGGTCATCTCGCCCCGCTCCGTCGAAACCCGGCCGGTCGGGGCGCGCCGGACCCGCCGGAGTGGAAGCATCTGGTCCGGGATGAGCGACGACGGAGGAGACGGCTGACATGACCGAGGCACCGGAAGCAACGCGGCGCCCGCCCGGCACACCGTGCTGGTCGAGTCTGATGGTGCACGGCCTCGGGACCACCGAGGCCTTCTACACCGATCTTTTCGGCTGGGAGTACGAGCCCGGTCCCCAGGCCTTCGGCCCGTACGTCCGTGCCCTGCTCGACGGCCAGGAGGTGGCCGGCATCGGCGAGATGCCGCTGGACCGGCATCTTCCGGTGGCCTGGACCACGTACTTCGCCACCGACGACGCGGACTCGACGGCCGAGACGATCCGCTCCTGCGGCGGCACGGTCGCGGTGGGCCCGCTGGACGCGGGTGCCGCGGGCCGCCTGGCGATCTGCTCCGACCCGCTGGGGGCGATCTTCGGGCTCTGGCAGGCCGAGGAGCAGATCGGTACCCGGCTGCCCGGGGTCCCCGGCACCCCGGTCTGGAACGAGCTGGTCACCCAGGACACGTCGACCGTCGGCAAGTTCTACGAGCACGTCTTCGGCCACGAGGCCGAGACGCACGGCACGGCCTCCGCCGACTTCGACTACGTGACGCTGCTGCTGGACGGGCGCCCGGTCGCCGCCGTGCACGGGGTCGGGCGCTCCCTCCCGCACGACCGGGGTCCGCACTGGATGACGTACTTCGAGGTCGAGAACGCCGACACGGCCGCGGCCCGGGTCCACCGGCTCGGCGGGCGTGTCGTCCAGCCGCCCCGCGAGGGGCTGACCGGCAGGGTGGCCACGGTCACCGATCCGGAGGGCGCGGTGTTCACCCTCCTGGAGTCGCGTCCCGGAAACAGTCACTGACCGGCGGCCCTCGCCGGCCCTCGTCGTGATGGCTACGAGGGCCTGGCCTCGGACAGGTGCATCAGCGCCTGGGCGGCCAGGCGGTAGCCGAATGCACCCAGGCCGACCACGACACCGCTCGCCAGGGGGGCGATCACCGACTCGTGCCGGAATTGTTCGCGGGCCCATACGTTGCTGAGGTGCACCTCGACCCACGGCGGTGAATAGCTCGCCAGCGCGTCGCGAAGACTCCATCCGGCAATCATCAGGGCACCGGGATTGACGATCGCCCCGACCGTGGTGTCGGAATACCTGTGAATGGCGCCGACGAGGTCGCCTTCCGAATCGTGCTGGACGGAGCGAACCTCCCACCCCTTGACGCTCACTTCCCGGGCGACCGCCGCTTCGATGTCGGCGAGCGTATCCGTGCCGTATATCTCCGGCTCGCGGCGGCCCAGAATGCCCAGGTTGGGACCGTTCAAGAGAAGCACGGCACTCAAGGGGACACCTCGCTGTTCAATCCACCGGAGAGCTCCGGAACACCTCCATACTGTCGACGCCCTTCTCGGTGCGCCATCATCAGAATTGATAGTCCGTCGGGCACCCACGTGATCGTCGTCCTGACGGTCGGTGCTTCCACCCGGCGCCCACCGGGCCGGCTCTCGCGAAGGGCCGCGGCAAGAGGACCGCTGGGGACCGGCTCGATGCCGCGCGCGTCCGGTGCGAGGGCGATCCCGGCGGGCGGCGGACGCGAGAGCCCGTGGTGGGCGGCAGCCTCCCGTTCGCCGAGGCCGCCCGGCCCTCGCGAACCGAACTTCGCCCTTCCGGCAGCTGTCTTGATCTGCACTTGAGTCCGGCTGGAGCACTCCGTCCCTGTGGAGCCCGGTGCTGAATCATGACTGGCACGTCCACCGCCACCACTCGGACGAAGCGGCGCGACTGATGATCCGATGACAGGAGATGTGATGCTCGACTCTCTGATTCGCCTGCAGACGCCCCCGGTATTTTCCGTCATGCGCACCTGCCACGGCAACTCCTGCGAGACGGTCAGACTGTCCGAGCTCTCGTTTTCCGCCTGGTCGCGCGGCGAACTCGTCGAGGCAATTCGCCTGGCGGCCGTAGCCGCCCGGATCAACCCTGAATGCGCAGACAATTGCGTGGGGCCGGCCATGGTCTGGTATTCCGTACTGCTCGTCCGGGTCCGTGAACTCGCCTCCGGGGCGCGTGTACTCGCCGAGCTGGAGAAGCTGACGGCCCGCGCTGCGGAAACCGGCGGACTGGTGGCGGCTGCGCTGATCTGTTCGGCGGAACTCGCGTTCACCCGGGGAGATGTCGACTCCGCTGCCGATCTGGCGGGCCGGGGCGTCCACAGGGCGCAGCAGGCCGACCTCAACTCCCTGCTTCCCGACGCGCACACCATGCTGGCGCTGAGCGCTCTCCGGCAGGGCAACATGAGCGTGAGCCTGGACTTCGTCGATCAGCTGCGGCAGGACGCCCTTCTCGGCCGGACGGTCGACAGGCCCAGTCAGTGCGCCTGGGCCGCGGCCCAGTTCCTGGAAGTGCAGGGTGGCGCGAAGAGTGCTGCTCATCTCATCGCGGGCATCATCACGGACGACCAGCTCATCCTGGAGCTCCTGGCCTCGCAGCCGGCCGCTGCCGCCTGGCTCGTGCGGACCGCGAGGAAGCTGGGCGACGAATCCCTCGCCGCGCGGGTGGCCTCCGAGGCTTCCGAACTCGCCGCGCGCAACAGCGGGCTCCGGTCGATAGAAGCGGCAGCGGTACACGCCGACGGCCTGCTCGAAGAGAATCCCGAACGGGTCATCGCCGCGGCCGAATCGCATCTGGACCTGTGGGCGGGCGCGTCCGCCTACGAAGATGCCGGGACTCTCCTGTCCGAACTGGACCAGGAGCGGGATCGCGCAGTCGAGATCCTCGAACGGGCGGTGGAGGGGTACACGCATTCCGCGGCCCCGCGGGACGCCCGCAGGGTCGTGAGCAAGCTCCGCTCGCTCGGTGTGCGACGCGGCCGCTATCCGCAGTACGCCGGCCAGGACGGTGTGAGCGCCGGCACTCTCACCGTCACCGAGGCTGCGGTGGCCGAGTTGGTGAGCCAGGGGTTCACCAACTCCCAGGTCGGCGAACACCTGTTCATCTCCGGCCACACCGTGGCGTTCCACCTGAAGAAGATCTTCCGCAAGATGAACGTGGCTTCTCGTGTGGAACTGACGCGGACGTGGAGCCGTATTTCGAGTCCGGCTCCTGAGCTCGCACAGGTCGGCTGACGTCCGGCGGCGATCACCCGGTCGCCGGTCACCCGGTCATCCGGCCTCCACGGGCAGTATCCGGCGCAGCCTTCCCGGTGGATCCCGGCGCGTGCGCCACTCGCGGGGATATCCCACGGACACCTCTTCGAAGCGGACGCCCTCGTGGTACGTGGTCCGCGGGATGTGGAGATGGCCGTAGACCATGGCGGCCACGTTGAACCTGCGGTGCCAGTCGGCGGTCAGCCCGGTGCCGCACCACATGGCGAACTCCGGGTACCACAGGACGTCCGTCGGGTGCCGGTCGAGCGGGTAGTGGTTGACGAGGACGGTGGGCAGGTCGTCGGGGAGTTCGGCGAGCCTGCGCTCGGTCGCGGCGACCCGGGCCCGGCACCAGGCCTCGCGGCTCGGGTAGGGGTCGGGGTGCAGCATGTACTCGTCGTTGCAGATGACTCCGGTGCTGTGCGCGTAGGCCAGTCCCTCCTCCTTGGTGGTGCAACCGGCGGGCAGGAACGAGTAGTCGTACAGCAGGAACAGCGGCGCCACGGCCACGGGGCCGCCCGGCCCCTCCCAGATCGGGTAGGGGTCCTCGGGCGTCGTGACGCCCAGTTCGCGGCACAGCTCGACCAGGTATTCGTAGCGGGCGACACCGCGCAGGGTGACGGTGTCGCCCGGATGGGTCCACAGCTCGTGGTTGCCGGGGACCCACACGACCTTGCGGAAGCGGCTCGCGAGGGTCTTCAGGCACCAGCGGACGTCGGCCACGTTCTCCGCCACGTCCCCGGCCACCAGCAGCCAGTCGTTCTCCGAGCCGGGTGTCATCCCCTCGACCAGGGCACGGTTCTCGGCGTAGTTCAGGTGGAGGTCGCTGATGGCCAGCAACTGACCCGTACCGCCGGCTTTCCCGGTCATCTCTCGCTCCCTGGAGGTCATGCCTCTCTCCTCCTGGCACCCGTTGTGTGCCAGTCAAGCCCTCCGCTGGGGGGCGACGTCAAGTCCTCAGACCTTGGCGGGTGGTGGGGACGCCAGGTCGCGCGGCTTGCCGCTGCCCACGCCCATGCCCATTTCCGTCTCGGCGTTCTCCTCGATCCGGGCCATCGCGGCACGGAGAATGGGCGGCGCCATGAGCGAGGTCACGATCGCGACGAGGATGATGATGGTGTACGTCTCGGGGCCGAGAATGCCGAGCCGAAGCCCCACCATCGCCACGATCACCTCGATCACCCCGCGGGAGTTCATGCCGGCTCCGAGTGCGAGCGCCTCCCACCGGTTGAGCCCGCTCATCTTCGCGCCTATGTAGGCACCCGCGAACTTGCCGAGGATGGCCACGGCGAGCACCGCGCACGCCGCGGCCAGAACGACGGGCCTGGTCAGCGCCGTCAGGTCCATCCGGAGTCCGGCCGTGGCGAAGTAGATCGGGGCGAGGAGGGCCAGCACCGTGGTACGCAGCGGGGCCAGCTTCTCCTGGTCCAGCTCGCCGCTGGTGCCGATCAGTACGCCGCACACGAAGGCGCCGAAGACCGCCTCGAGTCCCATCGCGTGCGTCGCCACCGAGCCCAGCAGAACGATCAACGCCGCCATCGCAACGGTCGGCCCCGGCTGGGGGGACCGGTTGGCCGCCCTCAGCGCCATTCGCACCACGGGGCGGCCCACCAGCAGCGCGAACACCACGACGCCCAGGGGGTACAGCAGGGACACGGCGATCTTCCCGGTGGTGAGCCCGGCCGTTGCCATCGCCGAAACGATGGAGAGCAGGAACCAGCCGATGACGTCGTCGATCACGCCGGAGGCGAGCGTCAGTTGTCCGACCTCGCGGTGAAGGAGGTTCATGTCCAGCAGCATCTTGGCGATCACGGGGATCGCGCTGACGCACAAGGCCACTCCGAGGAACAGGGCGAACACCGTCGGGCTGGTGTCGCCCGGCAGGAACGAGGACGGCAGCAGGAGGCCCGTGCCGACGCCGAGCGCCAAGGGCAGGAGCAGACCGGCGAGACTCACCCGGACCGCGGTGGCCCCGCGCCGTTTGACGAGGTCGAATTTCAGCTCCATGCCGGTGACACCGACGAGCAGCAGAACACCGAGCTGACCCACTGCGTCAAGGAGGTGCATCTGCTCGGGCTGCTTCGGCAGCAGCCAGTCGGCGAAGTCGGGCAGCGTGTGGCCGAGAACCGAGGGACCGAGTATCACCCCCGCGAACAACTCGCCGACGATCGCGGGCATCTTGAACCACGCGGCCAGCTGCCCGAGGGAAAGAGCCAGGAGAAGGAGGAGCGCCAGCTGGAGAAGAAGCACCAGCAGCGAGTGGTGGGCAATGGCGGGTACGGGGACGGAGCTCATCTCACATCACCTCCGCTCGGGGCCTGCGAGGCATATCGATCCCCTGACGGTCCAGCCTCTCCGACAGCAGTTCGACCACGCGTTCGTTCTGTTCGGCGAGGAAGAAGTGGCCTCCCGGGAATACCGTGAGGTCCATCGGTCCGGTGGTGTGCTCTTCCCAGGCCGCCGCTTCGTCGATCGAGACCCGGGGGTCGCTGTCTCCGGTGAGCACCGTCACCGGGCAGTCCAGCTTCCGCCCGGGTTCGTACCGGTACGTCTCGACGGCGCGGTAGTCGCTGCGGATGGCCGGCATGATCATTTCCAGCAGTTCCGGGTCGGCCAGCATGGCCGCATTGGTGCCGCTCAGCTTCCGGAGCTCGGCCACCATCTGTGCGTCCGACCCCAGGTGGACCATGTCGTCGCGGTGGCGGGAGGGGGCCCGCCGGCCGGACGCGAAGAACCGCACGGGCGAGGGGAGGCCGGCGTCCTGCATGCGCAGAGCGAGCTCGTAGGCGAGAACGGCGCCCATGCTGTGTCCGAACAACGCCAGGGGCAGATCGTCGAGATGGCGCACGGCCGCGAAGATCTGGTCCGCCAGGTCGGGGATGCTGGGGATGTTCGGCTCGTGGCGTCGGTCCTGCCGCCCCGGGTACTGGATCGCCAGCACCTCCACCGCAGGCTCGAGCTCCTTGGACAGGGGGAAGTAGAAGCTCGCCGATCCGCCTGCGTGCGGCAGGCATATGAGGCGGACTTTGCTGTTCGGCGCCGGCGGGCGTCGCCGGACCCATTTCTCGAATTGCTCCACTTTTTTCGACATCTTCCAGAGCCTAGGGCGGGCTTGACGGGCTGGGCATCCCTCGATCTGATAGGCCGTCTCGAATCCGGCCGGACGTCCGGCGTTCCGGATCGTGCGAAATCTCCGGTTACGCCGATGAGTGGACCAGGTGAAACCTGGCCCACTCTGCCGGATGACGAAATGTTTCGCCTGCCGGACGAATCGGCAACGCCGGCGGCCGGTTACCGCTAACCGATGCGTTCCGCGGCGAGCTGCCAGACGGGAGCCTTGATCCGCCCCTGTGCATCGAGTTCGACGGAATCGATGGGATTCGAGGAGAGCGCCGGGTCGAAGCGGGCAAGCGATTCGCTGACGTCCTCCGTCTCGGAGGCCGCCAGGTTGATCAGCTGCCGAATGCTCTCGGGGGTGAGCGAGGTCTGGTACAGGACCGGGCGGAGCAAGGTGATGTTCCACTGCTTGCCGACGATCTCACGGAGGTTCTTCTCGCTGACGCGCTGTGCGACAGGAAAGACCGCGGGCAGCTCTTCGGCGAAGCAGAGCAGGTGCAGCCGCGCGCCGGGCTTGGTGGCGCGGTACAGCGCGTCCATGTAGCGGCGCTGGTTGTCCTCGGTCAGGCAGTGGTAGAGCCCGCTGTCGATGACCGTGTCGAAACGGTTCTCGTAACCGTCCAGGCTGGTCGCGTCGGCAACGGCGAAATCGACGTCGAGTCCCTTGGCGCGGGCCCGCTTCTGCGCCTCCTGGATGGCGGTCGGCGCCCCGTCGATGCCGGTGACCCGGTAGCCGCGTGAGGCGAGGAAGATCGCGTTGTCCCCGAGCCCGCAGCCGACGTCGATCACGTCGCCGCTGACCTGGCCCGCATCCTCGGCCGCGATCACGGCCGGCTGCGCATCGGCGATGTCCCACGGCGCGAGGATCCCGACCGGCGTGTCTCCCCGATATCCCTGGTAAACGGCTTCCAGGTTGAGGTGTTCCAGCGAGAAGTTCTCAAGGTTCTGTTCGGTCACGTGATCCTCCAGCGAGCGCCCCGAGCGAAATCGGCGGACCCATTTTGAATTGGTCGGGACCGGTGCCGATCCCGCGACTTGCATGATCCTTCCAGACCCTAGGACAGGCCTGACGGGCCGGGCATCCCTCGATCTGATAGGGCAATGCGCAACGCCTCGAGATACGAGGTGCGCTACCAGATCAAGGGATGCCCGGCCCGTCGCGCATTCCCTACCCTGAAAGGAAATTCTCGGCGAACGCACCGCCCGGTTCCGGGGCGTCGCCCGCGAGCGGGAGCGCGGCCGGTGCCGTCCTGAATCGTTGCGCGCTCGCCTGGCCCGAAGGAATGAGTGCAATGACTCCAGAAGACACGTTCATGCGGTTCCGCGAATACATGCTGGGACCGGCGAGGTTCATGACCCTGCTCTCCTGCTTCGAGCTCGGCATCATCGATGCGCTCCGGAAAGAGCCCGGCATGACCACGGACCGGCTCGGCGAGACCGTCGGCGCCACGGCGGGTGCCGTGGAACAGCTCCTCCACCTGCCGGTCAAGGAGGGGTTCATCTCGTACGACGAGGCTTCCGGCGGCTACGCGCTCGACGCTCTCGCGGACATCGCCGAGGCCGACCTCGGGCGGCTGCTCACCGTGATGGACATGATCAAGGTCGTCATGCTCAGGCAGATGTTCTACCTCACCGAGAGCGTTCAGACCGGCACGGTCGTCGGACTGGACAAGTTCTACGGGTTCAAGGGGAATCTGTACGAGGCCGTGGGCGAGCACAAGGACCTGCGCGAATCCTGGGCCACGATGATGGACGACGTCACCGCCCACGTGGATCCCTGGTTCTTCCGCAACCTCCGCATCCCAGCAGGCTCGAAGGTGCTCGATCTCGCCGGGAACACCGGTCTCGGAGCGATCATGACCTATCGGCTGAAGGCGTCGCCCGGGCTTCGCGTGACGACTTTCGACCTGCCCGAGAAGGAAGAGGAATGCCTCGAGACCTTCCGCGCCCACGGCGTCGAGAAGCACTGCTCGTTCATCGGCGGTGACGTCTTCGCAAGCGTTCCCAAGGGCTTCGACGTCGTCCTGATCAAGCACTTCCTGGACATGTTCGACAAGGAGGACGTGGTCAGGATCCTCACCAGCGTGAGCAATGCGCTGGAAGTCGGCGGGCAGGTCAACATCCTGGTGCCGGTGTACCCCGACGACGTCAAGGACCCCAGCAGCGCCGGCGTCGACCTCTTCCCCGTCTACTTCCTCTCCGGCGCCATGGGCAAGGGAGGGCCGCAGAAGCTGTCGACCTACCGGAGCTGGGTGGAGGAGTGCGGGTTCGAGGTCACGAAGACGGTGGCCCAGGATCTCACCAAGACACCGGGAGCCCTCATCGCGCACGGCATCCTGTGCGCGACGAAGGTCGCATGAGCGGGTGAACGCGGATGGGCCTGCGCGCCGGGTGTCCGCGGCCCCGGCAGGCCGGACCCGGTGCGGACCCGGCCCCCGCCGGCCGGGATCGGCCGGCGGGGGCCGGGTTCAGACGAGCCGCAGCGGAAGCCGGTCGACCCTGGTGAACCCGGGTCGCATCGTCCACGGGATCTGCTCCCGCCCGACCGCCAGGGACAGGTCGGGGAACCGGGTGAACAGCGCGTGCAGCGCCACCTCCGCCTCCTGGCGGGCCAGCACGGCACCGAGGCAGTAGTGCAGCCCCTGCCCGAAACCGAGGTGGCTCTCGGCGCGTGCCGTCTCCCGGCCGACGTCCAGCCGCTCGGGGTCGTCGAATTGGCGCGGGTCGGTGTTCGCGGCGAGGAGCAGCGGGATGACCGGCGCCCCCGCCGGGATCGTCACGCCGCCCAGCTCGACCTCCTCCGACGGGTACCGGGGCTGCCCGAACTGGACGGGCCCCAGTCGCGTCAGCTCCTGCACCGCCTGAGGCCACCGGGACGGGTCGGCGCGCAGCAGTGCGAGCTGGTCCGGGTGTCCGAGCAGGGCGAGTACCGAATTGCCGAGCAAGGAGGTCGTCGTCTCGTGCCCGGAGATCACAAGGGTGAAGACCAGTGTGACCATCTCCCGGTCCGAGAGGCGGTCACCGTCGTCCTCCTGGGCCTGCACGAGTGCGGTGACCAGGTCGTCGCGCGGCTCGGCACGCCGGCGAGCGATCAGGTCCAGCACGTGGTCGACGCACTCGCGAAAGACGGTCGGGAGGCTCTCGACGTGTGCCAAGGGTGCGGACAGCATGCCCGCCCACTCGTGCCACCGGGGACGATCGGCCTCGTCGATGCCGACCAGCTCGCAGATCACGGTGATCGGCAGCGGGTAGCAGAAGGACTCCATGAGTTCGACCGGCGCGCCGTCGCGTGCGGCCTCGGCCAACCGGTCGAGGAGCGCCGCGGTGATCTCCTCGACCCGTGGGCGCAGCGCGGACACGCGCCGCGCGGTGAACGCCCGGGAGACCAGCTTGCGCAGTCGGCGGTGGTCGGCGCCGTCGACTTCGACGATCTTGTCGGCGAGGTAGTCGACCAGGTCGGACGGGATGTTGAGCCGCTTCATGATCGTGGTCCGGACGTCCGGGCCTCCCGGCACCGAGGCCGGGTTGTTGAGGAACCGTGGGTCGGTCAGAACCCGGCGGACGTCGGCGTAGCGGGTGACCAGCCACATCGGCGGCCCGCCCATCATCGTGCCGGTCAGGATCGGCGCCCGCTCGCGCATCCGCGCGTACCCGGCGAACGGGTCGGCTATCAGGTCCGGCGAGAGGACCTCGACCGGGTCGGCCGGGGTCTCGGCGGTGGCGGTCATAAGGTCGCTCACTTCCGTATCGGAGAAAAGGCTTGCCGACCCACCGATATGAGGTGGGCACACGAGACGGGCTTTTGTCGTTCAGGGCCGAACGAAACCGGCACAACCGGATTTCGAACTGCACCGTCCGCTTCAACGGGCCCGGCTCTTCGGCAAGTTACGGCAGGAATGACCGACAACACATCCCTCGTCCTGATAGAGTTTTCTGATCCTTGACACGCCTTGAACACCGGAATACTATTCTGGCAATTTTCCAGCGTGGCGGAATTCAGCCCTTCAAACAGCGCGGACCTGTGAAGTCTTCCTTGACGCCGTTTTTCGAAGTGCGCGCTGATCTGCCCACGGCATGCGAGTAGGGGCACGATGCCAACCATGCGAACGCACGATACGTACTCGAATCCGACGGACACCGACGTCGTCATCGTGGGCAACGGGCCGATCGGTGCCGCGCTCTCGGTGCTGCTCGCCCAGCGCGGCTGGCGGGTGACCGTACTCGAGCGCCGCGCCCGGCCGTACCGGCTTCCCCGGGCGACCAGCTTCGACGGGGAGACCGCGCGGCTCCTGGCGGCCACCGGGATCGGCCCGGATCTGGGCCGGGTCACCGAGCCGGCCAACGGCTACCAGTGGCAGACCCCCTCCGGCGCGGCGCTGCTGGACATCGAGTTCACCACGGCCGGTCCCTACGGCTGGCCGGACGCCAACACGATGCACCAGCCGGCCCTGGAAGAGCTGATCGCCGCCAGGGCGGCGGCACTTCCCGGCATCACGGTGCTGCGCGGGCACGAGGTCGTGAAGATCGCGGACGGGGAAGAACGGGTTGAGGTGACGGCGGCCACCGACGATGACGCGACACGCGTCCTCTCCGCACGGTGGGTCGTGGGGTGCGACGGAGCCAACAGCTTCGTGCGCGACCACCTCGACGTCTCCGTGACGGACCTCGGGTTCTCCTACGAGTGGCTGCTCTGCGACGTCGAACTGCGCCGGCCGCGCGAGTTCACCCCCACCAACGTGCAGATCTGTGATCCGGCCAGGCCCACGACCGTGGTGGCCAGCGGCCCCGGGCGCCGGCGCTGGGAGTTCATGCGCCTGCCCGGCGAGAGCACCGCCGAACTCAACCGGGACGAGACGGCCTGGCGGCTGCTGGCGCCGTTCGGCGTCACCCCCGACACGGCCACCCTGCTGCGCAGCACCACGTACATCTTCCAGGCCCGTTGGGCCGACCAGTGGCGCGTGGGCCGTGTCCTGCTGGCCGGAGACGCGGCCCATCTCATGCCGCCGTTCGCCGGGCAGGGCATGTGCTCCGGCATCCGGGACGTCGTCAACCTGGCGTGGAAGCTGGACCTGACGCTCCGCGGCCTCGCGGACGAGTCCGTACTGGACAGCTACACGGAGGAACGCCGGGCGCAGGCCAAGGAGGCGATCCTGGCGTCGGTCCAGCTGGGCCGGGTGATCTGTGTGACGGACCCGGCGGCGGCCGCCGACCGGGATGCCACGGTGCTGGCCAACCGGCGCGGCAAGCCGGCGGGGCGGCCGGAGCCGGCGAAGGCGCTCTCGGGCGGGCTGCTGCACCGGCCGGCCGCAGCCGAGGCGGCCGAGGCGCCCGTGGGTGCCGTCGTACCGCAGGCACGCGTGGCGCGCCAGGGCTCCGTCGGGCTGTTCGACGATGTCGTCGGCCGTGGTTTCGTCCTGCTGACCACCGACGATCCGCACACCCTGCTCGACGAGGAGCGGCTGTCCTTCCTCGCCGGCCTCGGGGCCCACGTGGTGCGGCTGCTGCCGCCCGGACAGCCATCCGACGGGCACGGCTCGGCCGGTGTGATCGGCGTGGTGGATACGGACGAGGTCTACGGGCCGTATCTGGCGCGGTTCGGGGCGAGTTCGCTGCTCGTCCGTCCGGACTACCACGTCTTCGGTGCCGCGAGCGGCCCGGGCGGCACCGAAGCGCTGGTCGACGACCTGCGGGACCGGTTGCGCGCCGCGGTGCCGGCCGGTGCACCGCACCGGGCCGGCTGACGGTCGTACGCGGTCAGGGCGCGGCCAGGCGGGCGAGCGCCACCGCGCCGCGCAACGAGGAAAGGCCCCCCAGCGCTGCCGGCTCCACCGGCATCGGGGGCTGGCCCGGGCGGGCCAGCTCGGCGAGGTGATCGGACACCAGCCCGACGAGCTCGGGGAGACCGGCCGCGAAGCCGCCGCCGATCAGGGCGAGCCGGGGATGGACCAGTTCCTGGACGCCGGCCACCGCGGCGGCCAGGGCCCGGGAGGTCTCCTCGACCGCGGTGACCGCCCACGGCGCCCCATCGCGCAGCGCCCGCCGCAGTTCCTCGAAGGGGACGGGCGCTCCCCGCAGAAGAGCCGCGCGGCCCAGGGTGGCCGGCCCGGAGGCGATCGCCTGGAGGCATCCCCGGCGGCCGCAGACGCACTGCGCACCGCCCATCGCGACGATCACGTGTCCGACCTCGAAGGAGCCGCGGCCGAGCCCGGGACACAGCGCCCCTTGCAGGACGAGGCCGCCGCCGATGCCGGTGCCCACCCCGAGGTAGAGCAGGTCGTCGCAGCCCGACGCCCCGGCTTCCGCGAGGGCACCGAGGTCGCCGTCGTCCGCCCGGGCGACGGCTGCTTCGGGGAACAGCGCGCGCAGCGAGGCGTCCAGGTCGAGCCCGTTCCACTCCGGCCGGCTGGGCCAGGCGGTGACCCGGCCGGCCGGGTCGACCGTGCCGGGCATCGCGACGCCCACCGCGCGGAGCGGTACTCCGAGTCTCGCCCGCAGTTGCTCCACGTGGTGGGCGAGTCGGGCGAGGTCCCGCTCGGCGCTGTGCCGCGGGCCCCACCGGAAGGCGGACTCGTCGACGCACTCCGCGCCGGCCTCCACCCGGAAGGCGACCTTGGTGCCCCCGATGTCGACACCGAGGTGATGTGCCTTCTCCATGCTTGGACGACCCTCAGCCGCGGGGCACGGAGGGACACAGCGCCAGCAGTTCGGCCGGGCGGTGCAGGACGGCGCCCGGCAGGGCGCCCAGCAGTGCGTCCTCGTCGTCCACCTCGGCCCACAGCGCGGCGGCCGAGGCCACACCGGCGCCGTGGGCGCTGGCGATGTCGGTCGGTGCGTCACCGATCATGATCGCCTCCTCGGCCGGCAGCCCCAGCAGCTCGAGAGCGCGCACGACGATGTCCGGGGCGGGCTTCGGGTGGGCGACCTCGTCCGAGCCGATCACGTGGTCGAAAAAGGGGAGCAGGCCCAGCTGTTCGAGCAGCGACCGCGCCCGCGGCCCGCTCTTGCCGGTGGCCACTGCGAGCTTGTACCCCCGCGTCCGCAGGGTCAGCAGCAGCTCGGCCATACCCTCGAAGACCGGCACCTGGTGCGCGAGCCGGTAGCTCTCGCGGACGAAGGGCTCCTCCATCTCCAGCGGGAGGCCCATGATCCGCATGATGTCCGGGAAGTAGCGCCCCTGGTGGCGCCGGTACTCCTCGAACGGCGCCTGGCCCTCCCCCACGACCTCCTTGTAGGCGATGGCGAAAGCCTCTTCCATCACCGCGAAGCTGTCGACGATGACCCCGTCCAGGTCGAAGATCACGGCGCGCCTGACCGACGGGCGCGTCTGTGTCACCGTCGCTGATGTCCCTGCCATTGAAACTGTCACGTCATGCCATCCCGTACGTCTGCTCGTTGTCTTGGAACCGTGGTTCCACTGGTCTTCCGCACCGTTTACCGGTAGGCGGGCACGGCGTTGCCGGCGCGGGCGGAGCGGGCCGACGCGTAGAAGTCCTCGATGACGCGGACCGTCGTACGGGCCTCACCGATGGCCCTGCCCCGGTTGCCCGGGTCCGCCAGTACCGCGGCGAGGCCGTCCAGCTGCCGCCGGTACTCGTTGCCGATGGGCTCGTCCGGCACCGGGACCGGCATGGTGATGCCTTCACGGGTCAGCGTCAGCACGGACTCGGGGTGGCGGTTGGGGCTGAAACCGAAGGTGCACCGCAGCTCGGCGGTTCCGTCGCTGCCCACCACCTGGATCCGGGACACGTCCCGTGCCTCGTGCGACGCCCAGCTGGCGTGCAGGGCGACGGACACTCCGTCCTCGCGGACGAGGAAGCCCCGGGCGGTGTCCTCGACGTCGCCGTCGGCATCGGTGACGGGCTGGTCGTGGCGCCATGCCGCGCTCCAGGAAACGACGTTGACGAAGTCGTTCGCCGTCACGCCGACGACCTCGGCGAAGCGGGCCGGACCGAGCAGGGACGCGAGTGTGTCGAGCAGGTGCCAGCCGAGGTCGAACAGCACACCGCCGCCGGCCTTGCTGCGCTGGGTGAACCAGCCGCCGGCCTTGGGGATGCCGCGTGCGCGGACCCACGACAGGTCGACGTGCCGGATGTGGCCGAGGTCGGGCACCAGGCGCGCCAGGGCTCCCACGTCGCTGCGGTAGGGCGCGGCGCTGCCCGCCAGCAGCATGGCGCCGCCGCTGCGTTCGGCGGCCGCCAGAGTTTCCGCCTCGTCCGAGGTCAGGCACACCGGCTTCTCCAGGAAGACGGAGACGCCCTTGCCGAGCAGGGTCGCGGCCACCTCGGCGTGCAGGTAGTTGGGGACTGCGACGACGGCGAGGTCGATCGACCGGGGGGTGAGCGCGTCCAGCGTCGCGTACACGGGAATGCCCGGCACCACGCCGAACGCCTCGCGCGCCGCCGGTTCGGTGTCGGTGACGGCCACCACTTCGAAGTCGGCGTGCTCGGTCAGCAGGGGGAGCCACAGCTCCCGGCCCGCCCAGCCGAGCCCGACGATGGCGACCCGGACGCTCATACCGTGCTCACAGCGTCGGCGATGATCGCGGCCGTGAGGTGCATGTCTTCCTCGGAGGCGAGCAGAGTGCGGTGGTGCAGCCAGATGCAGTCCTGGCTGATGGCCTCGGAGTTGGGGCAGCGCTCGGCGAGCTCGTCCGGGGTCGTGTCCGGTGCGCCGAACTCCCAGAAGGCGTCGGTGCGGTAGATCGCGCGGAATCCTGCGAACGCCGGCAGGCCGGCCTCCACGAGCCTGTCGACCAGGGCGTTGCGGTTCTCCTCGCCGATGCCGGGCACCCGGAACATCGCCATGTAGTGCGAGGGAACGTCGGTGCGCTCGTCGGCGCGCTGCGGGACCACACCGTCGATCGACTCGAGCAGGTGCGACAGCAGGGCCCAGCGCTCATGACGCGTGGCTATCTGGCCGTCCAGGCGGCGCAGCTGTGCCCGGAGCACCGACGCAGAGAACTCGTTGAGCCGCAGGTTGGAGCCGGCGATCGCGTGCATGTACCGGCGGTCGGTCCGGGGCCGTCCGCAGCTGTGCCGCAGGAACGCGGTCTCGTACATCTCCGTGTCCGGGAACAGCACGGCGCCGCCCTCACCGGCGGTCATCAGTTTGCCGTTCTGGAAGCTGAACGCGGCGACCGAGCCGAGCTCGCCGACGCGCTTGCCCTGCCAGCGGGCGCCGTGCGCGTGCGCGGCGTCCTGGAGCAGCGGGACGCCCGTATTGGCGGAGAGCTTGGCGAGTGCATCCATGTCCGCAAGGAATCCGGCCATGTGCACCGGCATGATCGCCCGGGTCCGCGACGTCACGGCGGCGGCAGCCGCCGCCACGTCGATGTTGTACGTGTGCTCGTCGACGTCCACCGGGACGGCGACCGCGCCGAGCCGCTGCGCCGCCTGAGAGGACGAGATGAAGGTGAAGGCCGGAACGATGACTTCGGAGCCCGGGCCGACGCCCATGACCTGCAGGGCGAGTTCGAGTGCGTGGGTTCCGTTCGTGACCGCGAGAGCGTGGGCGGCGCCGTGGTGCTCGGCGAACTCCCGCTCGAAGGAATCGACTTCGCTTCCGCCCATCCGCCACCACTGGCCCTGCTCGAGTGCGCGGATGAGCCCTTCCCGCTCACGCTCGTCATACTGCGGCCACTGGGGGAATTCCGGCGCCTGTCGCACGTTCATGTTTCTCCAAGGAATGGATCTGACTCGACGCGAGGTGCGGAGTGGGCGGGGCACTGTGCTGCTACGGAGGAAGACGCGCGCACACGAGCAGTCGCCGTCGAGATCGCGGAAGAGGCGCACACTCCGCCCCGTGCAGCGTCATGTGCAGTCAGAAATAGGCTGAATTGCAAGTCCAAAATAGAGCCCCGCCCGTGACACCGCATCCCTAGATTCGGTAGTCGTGCCGTGAGTTCAGTGCAAGTCGAAGAAGATTCGATAGGAATTCAGTTGCCCCTCGAGCATGTGAATACCGTGATGGACGGGGTGGCCCAGTGCGGCTGCTTCACGCAGGAGCCGCGTCTCACGGGGTTTCATGACGATGTCGGCCACGACGCTGCCCGGCGGCAGGGAGTCCAAGGGGAACGGAAGCGGATCGTCCGCACGCATTCCGAGCGGCGTGGCGTTCACCGCGATGTCGATGCCGATGTCGCGCAGTTGCGGTCCGGTCAAGGCCCTTACCCGGCCCGGCCAGTACGCGCCGAGGCGGGTGACCAGCGCGCCGAGCTTCGCCGTGTCCGTGTCGTACACGGACAACCGGTCGACACCGGCCGTCAGCAGCGCCGCGGCGACGGCGCTGCCCGCGCCGCCCGCGCCGACGAGCGCCACCCGTCGGCCGTGGGGGTCGTGCCCGGCCCCGACGAGACCCGCCACGAAGCCCGAGCCGTCGAAGTTCTCCGCGAGCCAGCTGCCGTCGGCCTCCCGGCGCAGCACGTTCGCGCTTCCGACGATGTCCACGGTCGGGCCGCAGCGGTCGGCCAGCCGGCGAACGGCGACCTTGTGGGGCACCGTGACGAACATGCCGTCGAGGTTGTCCACGCGCTGCAGACCGCGCACGATCTGCTCGAGGTGCTCCGGCCGGGCGTGTACCGGAACGAGCACCGCATCCATCCGCAGGCGCGCGAAGAGCGGATTCATCAGCCCGGGCGCCTGGACCTGGGCGATGGGATCCCCCAGCACGGCGTAGAGCCGGGTGGTGCCTTTGATGGGCGCAGCGGTCGGACGGCCGGTCATCGCAGCGCCGCTTCGAAGTCGGTGATATCGGCCGCCGCCATCTCCGGGACGGAAAATGCGAGTTCCATCGACTGCTCCGCGTTGAGTCGGGGGTCACAGGCCGTGTGATAGCGGGCGGGCAGGTCGGCTTCCGTTGTTCCGGCGGCGCCGCCGAGACATTCCGTGACGTCGTCACCCGTCACTTCGATGTGAATTCCGCCGGGGTGGGTGCCCAGCCGCCGGTGGACCTCGAAGAAACCGGCTATCTCATCGGTGATGTGCCGGAGATTGCGGGTCTTGTATCCGTTCGCCGACGTGTACGTATTGCCGTGCATCGGATCGCACTGCCAGATCACCTGATGGCCGGAGGCGGTGACTTTCTCGACGATCGGCGGCAGGACGTCACGGACCTGCCCGTGCCCCATGCGGCTGACCAGCGTCAGTCGCCCGGGTTCACGGTGCGGGTCGAGCCGCCGCACGTACGCGGCGGCCGTCTCCGGGCTCGTGCCCGGACCGATCTTGAGGCCGATCGGATTGGACAGCAGTTCCGCGAACGCGATGTGCGCGCCGTCGAGCTGGCGGGTGCGCTCGCCGATCCACAGGAAGTGCCCCAGCCCACTGGCCAGACGGGGCTCGGGCCCACTGGTGTCCACCCGCAGCAAGGACTGCTCGTAGTCGAGCAGGAGTGCCTCGTGACTGACGTAGAGGTCGTTGTCGCCGTCGCCCTCACCGTTGCCGTTGCCGTTGCCGTTGCCGTTGCCGAAGCTGCGCACCAGAGCCATCGCGCGTGCGGCGTCGGCGTGTGCCCGCAGCATCCGGTAGGGATCGGGCGTCCGGGCCGCGAGCGTGGGCTCGATGGAGTTGACCATGTCGCCGCGGTAGACGGGCAGCCCCAGTGCGTCGACGGCCTGGGAACGGGGCTTGGCGTACTGGCCGGCCATCCGGGCGACCTTGACGACGGGCAGTCCGGTGCGGCGGGCGAGCACGGCGGCCATGTCCACGAGCGTCCACAGATTGGCGCGCACATGGGCTTCGGTGTTCGCGGCGAAGGTTTCCGCGCAGTCACCGCCCTGGAGCAGGAACGCCTCGCCGCGCGCGACCGCGGCGAGCCGACTGCGCAGCCGGGCCGTCTCGGCCGGCGTCACGATCGGCTCGGCGCGGCTCAGCAGCGCCACCGCGTCTCTCGCCTGTTCCGGGTCTCCCCAGATCGGCTGCTGCGCGGCCGGCTTGGCGAGCGCCGCCTCCAGCCTGTCGAACAGTCTGTCGAACATCAGGCGGTCCGCCGGGCGGGCGGCGCCGGCCGATCCGTCGAGAACGGCCGGCCACTGGGTTGCACGTGTCATTTCTGAGCCGCATCGGTCGTGGAGGCTCCGAGCGCAGCGCCGCCGACGAGATCGGCCATGCGCACTCGGGGCATCCGGTCCAGGACGCGCGCGACAACCTCGTGCGGTACGTCGCTCACCAGTTCCGCGCCCTTCGGGCCGTCCAGAACGAACGAGAGCCCGTTCATCGCCTTCTTGTCGTGGCGCATCAGTTCCATGAGGGCCGCGGACTCGGCCTCGACGGGCAGGGCGGTGGGGAGGCCGTAGTACCGGACGACGTCCTGGTGCTCTTCCACCCGCGCCTGGTCGATACGGCCCAGGGCGCCGGCGAGCCGCCCCGCGAAGACCGTTCCGATGGCCACCCCCTCGCCGTGGCGCAGTGCGAAGTCGGTCGCCTTCTCCAGCGCATGGCCCAGCGTGTGGCCGTAGTTGAGCGTGTGCCGCAGTCCGGTGTCCCGCTCGTCCGTCTCCACGACGCGGGCCTTGAGGCTCACACTGGCGGTGATCTGCTCCTCCAGCGACAGCCCGCGCAGGTCCGGCGCGCCGATGAAGTGGCAGCGGGCGATCTCGCCGAGACCGTTCAGCAGCTCCCGCCGCGGCAGGGTCGACAGGTAGTCGGTGTCGCACAGCACCGCGCTGGGCTGCCAGTACGCGCCGACCAGGTTCTTGCCGGCCGGCAGGTTCACCGCCGTCTTCCCGCCGACGCTGGCGTCGACCTGGGCGAGCAGCGTCGTGGGCAGGTGCACCACGGGCACGCCCCGGTGGTAGAGCGCGGCCGCCAGCCCGACCACGTCGGTGGTCGTGCCGCCGCCGCAGGAGACGACGACGTCGGACCGGGTGAGCCCGAACCGCACGAACTCACCGCACAGCGCCTCCACCGTGGCGAGGGTCTTGTCCTGCTCGCCGTCCCGGGCCGGCAGCAGCAGGGTCTCCACACCGGTGTCCGGCACCCATTCCTCCGGGCGGGCCGACACGACGACGGCCCGTCCGGCGCCCAGCCTTTGGATGACCTCGGCAAGCGACGTACGCACCCCCGGGCCGATGACCACGTCGTAGGCGTGATCTCTGAGGCGCAGAGGAATGGAAGCCGCATCAGCCGGGTCTTTGTCCATCATTTTCCCACTTCCGATTCCCACTCGTTCCTCTTTCGACCGGGATGAATTGCGGTACGGGCGGCGGCCGGAGTGCAAGCTCAGCCCAACGCGCCGGACAGAATGCCGGAGACCAGTGTCTGGAGCTCGCCGTCGTCGGTGATCGTGCGCACCTGCTCACGACCGTCGCGGACCGTCAGATGCCGTCGCTTCTTCATGACGACCTGACCGTTCTCGAAAGTCCGGCCGCACAGGATTTCCCGGCTGTCGGGCCGGTTCACGTCCGACAGGATCTCCCGGAGGCAGTCCTCCAGTTCCTTCCAGTCGCTCCACTGCCGGGCTTGCATCGTGAACGTGTAGACGACGCCCCACCGGGTGACCGCCCCCCGGCGTTGGAGGGCGATCTCGGACTCGCGCTCGACCAGCCGGTACTGGGACCCGTACTGGGACTGCACCGCGTCGGAGACCAGCAGCGGCTCGATGTAGGAAGGGCCCGGGTAGCCGACGTCCACGAGCCATTCATCACCGTCCAGGGCGACACGGATGAACATGTGCTCGACTTTGACCGCGAAGTTGTCCCAGCCCTCGCCGGTGCTGGCCGCCAGCAGCGTCACGTCGTAGCCCAGCTCGCGGAGAAGCCGGAAGAACAGACGGTTCAGGTGGTAACAGGTACCGCCTCGCCCTTGGAGAATGCTCGCCTCGAACATGGCGTCCTCGTCGAGGTCGACGAGGTGCACTCCGTCACTGACATCGTAGGCGGCACCGTTGTACGGAATCGCCATCAGGTGGCTCTTGTGCAGCTTTCGCAGAGTCGCGATGTCCACACCGGTTTCTCCGCCGCAGCCGATCCGCTCGAGATAAACACTCACGTCGAACACGCCATCACACTCTTTCATACGGAGATCGCCACCTGGGCCGCGCCCTGTTCGCCGCACATCAGCTCGTGGAGATGCGCGGACAGCATTCCTGGCGTCGGGTAGTCGAAGACGATGTTGGGCGAGATTTTCACTTCGGTGATGTTGCGGAGCCGGTTACGGAGCTCGATCGCTGTGAGCGAGTCGAAGCCGATCTCGAAGAGCCCCTGGTCCGCGTCGATCCTGTACGTCCCGCTGAAGCCCAGGACAGCGCCCACCTGAGCCCGCACCAGGTCGAGCAGGACCTTCGTCTGCTCGGCAGCGGGCAGTCCGGCCAGCCGGCCGGTCAGCTGCCGGTGGTCGTCGCCGGTGCCCACCACGTGCGCCAGTTGCCGGCGGGCCCGTACCAGGCCGCGCAGCAGGTGCGGCACCCCGTCGCCGGCCGCGCCGGAACGCAGCCCCCGCAGGTCCAGCTTGACCGGCACCAGCAGCGCCTGCCCGGACTCCAGAGCGGCATCGAACAGCTCCATGCCCTCCACTGCCGTCATCGGCAGGACTCCCCCGCGCCGGTTCATCCGGGTCCTGGTGAGGTCGTCGATGTGTTCCGCCATGCCGGTGGCCTGCTCCCACACGCCCCAGGCCAGCGACAGTCCGGGCAGGCCCACCGCCCGGCGGTCGGCCATCAGTCCGTCCAGGAAGGCGTTCGCGGCCGCGTAACCGCCACTGCCGGCGCCCATGAAGAGGGACGAGACGGAGGAGTAGACGATGAACGCGTCGAGGTCCAGCCCGCGGGTCAGCTCATCGAGATGCCGCACCGCATCCACCTTCGGCGCGAACACCCCCGCCAGCCGTTCCGGGGTCAGCATCCCGATCACGCCGGCATCCGACACGCCCGCCGTGTGCACCACACCGGTCAGGGGCTGCTCGGCCGGCACCGATGCCAGCAGAGCCTGGACCTGATCGCGGTCGGACACGTCACAGGCCACCACCGAAACCGTGGCCCCCTGCTCGGCCAGCTCGGCGACCAGGTCCCCCACGCCCTCGGCATCGGGACCCCGCCGGCTGGCCAGCACCAGACTCCGCACTCCGTGCCGCGAGACCAGATGCCGGGCCACGAGAGCGCCCAGCGAACCGGCACCCGAGACCAGGACCGTCCCCTGCGGTCCGAACACCGCCGGGACATCCTGGACCTCACGGCGAGCCCGGACGAGCCGGGGAACCGACAGCGAGCTGCCGCGGTGGGCGACCTGAGGTTCCCCGCAGGCCAGCACCGCACCCAGCACCGCACCCGGCACCGGCTCGACAGCACTTTCGGCTGCGGGGTCGGCGTCGATCAGGATGATCCGGTCGGGGTTCTCCGCCTGGGCGGCACGCACCAGACCCCACACCGCCGATCCGGCCGGGTCAGTCACCGCGCCCTCACCCACGGGCACCGCGCCCCGGGTCACCACGACCAGCCGCGAATCCTCCAGTCCGGCCCCGGCCAGCCAGCACTGCAACACGTCCAGCACCCGGCCGGCCAGCTCCAGCACCACGTCCTCGCTTGCGACACCCTCAGTGCTGCCGCCGACGGCCTGCAGGACTGCCACCGCCGGGGCGTCCGCACCGGACAGCACGTCGTCGGCCAGAGTCGCCACGTCGCCCGCGGTGGCCACCTCGACCCACGACGGGGAAGGCCCCGCCCCCTGAGCCGATGACAGCTCGGTCCAGTCCACCTGGAACAGCGAGTCGGCGACTGCGGTGTCCGCCGCCGTCTCCAACTGCTCGGCGGACACCGGCCGGGACATCAGTGAGTCCAGCGTCACGACTAGGCCACCGGCCTCGTCCACGGCCTGCAGCGACAGCGCGTCGCGGTCGGTCTGTGCGACGCGCACGCGCAACACCGAGGCGCCGGCCGCGTGCAGTTCCAGCCCGTTCCACGCGAACGGCAGCCGTATTCCCTGCCCGTCCCGCTCACCTTCGAAGCCACCGGCCGCCGTGGCCGCGGCCACGGTGTTCAGCATGGTCGAATGCAGGGCCGCGTCCAGCAACGCGGGGTGGATGCCGAACCTGCCGGCTTCCTTGCGGTGCTCCTCGGGCAGGGCCACCTCGGCGAAGACCTCCCCGTCACGCTGCCACACAGCCCGCACGCTCCGGAACGCGGGGCCGTACCCGTAGCCCCCCTGCGCCAGCAGCCCGTAGCTGCCGCTTATGTCCACCGGCTGCGCGCCGGGCGGCGGCCATGCGGCGAAGTCGAACCCGGTGCCGCTGCCGCCCGGCTGGGCCGTGGCCGACAGCAGGCCGGTTGCGTTCCGCGTCCACACGCCCTCAGCGGCAGCGTCCTCGCGCTGGGAATAGACCTCCACGGTCCGCGAACCGTTCTCGCTCGGGCCGCCCACCGCGACCTGGACCCGTACCCCGCCGCGCTCGGGCACCACCAGCGGCGCCTCGATGACGAGCTCTTCCAGAACACCGCATCCGGCCTCGTCACCGGCCCGCACCGCGAGCTCCACCAGCCCGGTACCCGGGACGAGCACCACACCACCGACCCTGTGGTCGGCCAGCCAGGAGTGCGACCGCAGCGACAGCCGCGAGGTGAAGATGAGCCCGTCGGACTGAGGCACCTGCACCACTGCGCCCAGGAGCGGGTGATCGGCCGCCGCCTGGCCCAGCGAGGCCGCGTCGGTGGCCGTCGCGGCCGGTTTGAGCCAGTAGTGCCGGTGGTCGAAGGCATACGTGGGCAGGTCGACCCGTACGGACCCGGACCCGGACCCGGCAGGCAGCATGGCCGCCCAGTCGACGGGGACTCCACGGACGAACAGCTCCGCCACCGAAGTCAGCAAGGTCTGCTCTTCCGGACGCCCGTCACGCAAAGCGGCAACGCAGGCCACCTCGACGTCCACGGCGGAGGCCGTCTCCTCCACCAGAGCCGTCAGAGCCCCGCCCGGCCCCAGCTCCACGAACAGCGTCCCACCGAACTCCACCGCCGCCGCGATCCCCTCGGCGAACCGCACCGGCCGCCGCACATGCCCGGCCCAGTACTGCGGGTCGGCGAGCTCATCGGGCCCGGCCAGCCGC
>NZ_JBFAJR010000036.1:0-79859 GCF_040655295.1 Streptomyces sp. NPDC050448
GTAGCTGGGGGATATTGGCGACCGACGACAACGCGGCAAGGCGCGGTGCCTGGGGGTCCCCCCGGACGGAGTCTGGGGGAGGCCCGGGCCCGGCCCTGATCCGCCGGACACCCCCTAGGGCCGATTCCCACGGACACCCACCACACCCAGCCTCCGATCGCGCACCGGAGCCCTGTCGGGTCGTTGCCCAACAGGGGCTCTGTGCGCCCGCCCTCGGGAAAGGCGCGGCGAAGGGCCGCCACCACCCCTCACCCCATGACGGCCCCCGCCCCCTGGGCCCTACCTACGGGGCGGGGGTGAACTCCACCTCCTTGGCCGGTCGCCGCAAGAGCGCCGTAATCTAGGGATCGAGCAGCTGATTGTCCCCTTGCGCCGACCACAAGGCCTTCTTCACGAGCGCCCGCGACCCGCCGTCGGGGCCTTGACACGCACCCTGCAGCGCCCCAGTCCGCTCGTTGAGACGGCGACCCTGGGACACCAGAAGGCTGGTGTCGCCCATGCCCTCGTCAGAGAGGCGGGGTGCTCATCTTCCACCGCCACCTCACTCGTGAGACGGCGTCCGCCCAGTCGGCTCAGTTGCCGATTCCCGAGTTGCCCACACCCGAGTTGCCGATTCCCGAGTTACCCACACCCGAGTTGCCGAGTCCCGAGCTGCCCACCCCCCAGTTGCCGAGTCCCGAGCTGCCCACCCCCCAGTTGCGGAGTCCCGAGTTGCCCACCCCCCAGTTGCGGAGTCCGGAGTTGCCCACCCCCCAGTTGCCGAGTCCGGAGTTGCCCACCCCCCGGTTGCCGAGTCCGGAGTTGCCGACACCCGAGTTGCCGATACCGGAGTTGCCAACTCCGTCGGCGCTTGCCATGGCGGCTCCGCCGAGGGTCATGACCGCAGCAGTGCCCATGACGGCCACCATACGGAGAAGACGTGCACGCATCATCACATACCTCCTGTTTCATGCCGATTTCTCTACATCTCTAGCATGCTGCTCTCTCGAACACCGGACACAACTGACCTCACGCACCCATGTGGCTCACGACAGTGGTCAGCAGGTGTCACCGGCGTGCATTGAACACCGCGGAGGAACGCGAAGCCCTCGCCGCGCGGCGCCGGCCGCTGCCCGATCCGCCGCATGGCTGATCGGGCAGCGGCATCGGAGCGGACCGGATCCCGGTCGGTGTCCACGCCGGGACATGCTGGGATGCACGAAAGCGCTGCACGGCCCTGCTCACTGACGAGGCGCGCCAGGCGCTGGCCGAGGGAGTACCCGCGCGCCCGCACTGCCGGCCCGACGTGACAGCGGGGTCGGGTCAGCCCCACTTCTCGTCCGCGAGGGAGGTGACCGGGGGCGAACAGGGTAGTCCGGGCGTCGCCATGGGAAGGGTCGAGCCGTGGGCCGGAGCCACGCCGGTGGGTGGCCGAGTCGGCAGGCAACGACTGCGTGGGCGCCTGGCAGCGCAGGCTCCGGGAGCCCGCGGACCTGGTCGACGACGCGGCCGACGCCCTGACGACGGTGCGAACGCCATTACCGCCGAGGACGGGGCGACAGTCGACCGGCTGCACGCGGCCGGCGGCGTGCCGGGTCGGTGAGGTCGGCCGCACCGTCACGGAACGGTTCGTGAAAGTTGATCGGGTGCAGGCCGTCGATGCCGTCGGACAGGGCGAGGGCGACGGCGAGCGGGGAGCACGACCGCCGGCGGCAACTGGTTCATCTGGGCGCGGCCCGGGGCCTGCGCCTACGACATGGCCGCGGCGCTGCCCGGTTCCGTGCTCCTGGAACCACTTTGGAGACGTAGGGAGCCCGGGGCCGCCACACTCGCTGAACCCGGAGAACGCGGTCCCGCCGACCTCGGTATGCCCGTCATCGCCAGACCATGCTGACGGATCCGCCCGGGCCCACGCTTGCCGGCTCGGAGGAGCTACGAGAGGAAGTCCTGCCAGAACGCGACGGTCGCTCTCGGGTTCCAATCGTCAGGGGTGTGCGCGCTGAAATCGTCGAACTCATGGTTGATGTAGTCGGCCAGGTCAGCACCGTAGTAGACGATGTCGGTGCCCCAGACCGACAGGACGGGGTGACCGTGCGCCCCGTGGCCGGCGGGCAGGAACCGATGCGCGTACACGGGAACGAGCTTCGGCACCCGGTCCAACATCGACATGGCTTCGTGGAGTGCCTCACCGGAATCGGCAGGTCGCTGCCGCCACGTCGGATGCCAGTAGCCGTGCTCAACGGCCTGAAGGACGCCTTCGACCGGCCATTCAAGGTGTTCCCGGATTTTCGCCGGGTCGCCATGGCGCCAGTCGGGCCATGGGCTCGCCCACGTGGCCCCCTCCTCTGGCGGCTGCCTCACCGGCAGCCCCGTAGCCAGAAAGGCCCGATGGTCGTCGGCGAACTCGAAGCCGTACTCCTCCTCGATGCGGCGGAACTCGGCATCGGTCAATCCGGGCTCAATCTCACAACAGTCGGCCGCGGCGAGCAGGCGCGCGGCCTCCCATCCCGGCTTCATTCCCGCGGACGTCATCACCCTCGAACAGTAACCGCCCTGACCTGGGGGGACGCCAGCTGATTTCGGGTTCACGCGGCACGAGGAAGGGCGGCGGTCCTGCTGCCCGTCGATGCGGCGTGGCGGGATGTCGCCCGCGGGTGGTTCCTCGAGCCGGGATGGCCGGGCTGCGAAGTCGAGGTCGAAGCCGAAGTCGTTCAAGGTCCACGGTTCTGGGAGGCAGGGGAACCTCGGATCAGTGGGACCGTTTGCCGGCACCAGGGGCCGGTCAGCTGTCGCGGCCGTTGGAACGGGGCAGCGTGGTCGAGGCGAGGAAGTCGTCGAGCATGGTGATTTGTACGGCCTTGGGGAATCGGCGGGGGTCGAAGAGGGCCTGCACGACGAGTCCGTGGGTGAAGGCGACGGCGGTGGCGGCGAGTTGTTCGGGGTCGGCGTCTGCGGGGAGCTGGCCGAGGTCGTGTGCGGCTTCGAGGTGTGGGCGGATCGTCGAGCGCAGCCGGGTGTAGCGGTCGGCCTGTTCCGTGGCCAGCCCGTCGTCGGCGAGGGAGAGGTCCCAGGAGCTGACCCAGATGCGGTTGCGGGCGGTGTCGCCCGGGGTCAGCGGCAGGATGTCCAAGAGCATGGCGCGCACGGTGGCGAGGCCTGCGGCGGGACGCGCGCGGCGAGGCCTTTCCGCGGTGCGCTTCTCCAGCAGGTCCAAGGCATGTGCGATCAGGGCCCGTTTCGTCGGGAAGTAGTGCATGAGCATCCCGGTCGAGACGTCCATCGCAGCGGCGACGGCACGCAGGGTCAGCCCACCGAACCCCTTGTCGGCGAGGACGTGCCACACCGCCTCGGATACGTCCTTGCGGCGGGCTTCACGGTCTCCAGGTGCGGGCGGCATGCTGCTAGCTTACGTACCGAACGCTTGTTATGCATCCAGAGAGTGAGGCTCCCGTGTTCACCCTGACGCTCGACGATCACGCCCAACTCCGTCCCTTGGAGCCCTGGCAGGCACAGGAGTTCCTCGCCCATATCGACCGCGCCCGGGTCTCCGTGGACCCTTGGATACCCTGGGCGACGTTCAGCACCGACCTTGACTCGGCCACCGCTACGCTCCAACGCTACGCCGACCGTCTGGCCCAGGACACCGGCCGGATCTACGGGATCTGGCTGGACGGCACGCTGGTCGGCGGCGTCATGTTCACCCGCTTCGACAGCGACTCCGGGGTGTGTGAGATCGGCTGTTGGCTGGAGCAGGCCGGGGAGGGACGGGGCCTGGTGACCCGGGCCTCCCGGGTGTTGATCGACTGGGCCTTCCGGAAACGCGGGATGAGCCGCGTCGAATGGTGGGTCGCCGCGGGCAACACCCGCAGCGTCGACGTCGCCCGTCGGCTGGGTATGACCCGCGACGGCGTGCTGCGGCAGCGTTCTTCGTACCGAGGTGTGCGGTACGACAGTGAGGTCTGGTCGGTCCTTTCCGAAGAATGGCCGTCCCTCGGAAAGGCGTCCGGGTCTGACGTCCAGGCCGAGCTCGACCGGCTGATGAGCGTGTTCATCGGCGCCTTCACCAACACCGGCGACCGCCGGCCGGACCTCGGGGTCATCCGTGACGTCTTCATTCCGCAGGGGAGGATCATCGCGAACGTCGGGGACGAGCCCGTGATCTACGACCTCGACGCGTTCATCGAGCCCCGGCAGAGGATGCTCACCGACGGGACCCTGACGGAGTTCTCCGAATGGGAGGTCGCCGCGCGGACCGAGATCTTCGGATCGATCGCGCACCGGTTCAGCGAATACCGCAAGTCCGGCTTCCATCAAGGCGAGTGGTTCGAGGGCTCCGGCCAGAAGACCACCCAGTTCGTCCGGACCCCGGCAGGGTGGAGGATGTCCTCGCTGGCCTGGGACGACGCGCCCGCCACCGTCGCCGAATGACCGCGCGGAGGCCAAGGCGACACTGCTTCCCGCGCTGCTGAGTACGGTTGCTTGGGCGGGCGTGCCGCCGGCCTCCTCGCGGCACCGGCCGCGGACCGCAGGCCGCACGAACGGGACCGCCTGCACGCCGCCGAGGTGCTGGCGGAGGCGGCCCCGGCCGTGCCACGGGCGTGCTGGCCGCGCGGGCCGCGCGGGCCGCCGACCAGGAGATCGGCCGCTGGACCCGGGTTGCGGCAAGGTTTCGCAATCCGGCCGGCTTCTTCCAGCGACTCGGAGGCCGGTGACCTGTGGGCGAGCGAGCCTCGGCCGGGCAACGAGCTTCGTCGTCACACCACTGGCATCCCGCAATATCGTGCTGAACGAATTGAATCGTTAACGCCGACCCGCCAACCGAGATGCCCCGTCGGCAGATCGCCTGCGCCAGTTCCCGAGTGCAGCCCAGCCCACCAGGGCGATGATGGCGACCACGGCCAGGACACGCGTCGCACTCCACGTCGTGGCGACGATTCCCTTTTGCATCGACGCCTCGGCGCCCAGGCGCATCGTGGTCTCGACAATGACTATGAGGGGAACCACCACCCGAAAAGGCAGCTGGTAGGCACCATTTCGCGAGAGGTGGCCGGCGATCCCCAAAAGCGGCCCAAGTACAGCTCCAGCGAAACACCACAGGGCGGTCATCGACAAGAAGTCGCCCCATGCCATGATCATCGTCTGCCCCGTGTGGTCGGCGAGATCGGCCTGTAGGAAATCTCCCTGAACCGCCTTGGTCAGATAATAGGAGACCACGGCGAAGAGGAGTGAGATCACGCCGAACGCGGCGGATTTTGCTTTGGTCCTCCCGATCGTGCCGGACAGGAAGGACAGGGCTGCCCAGCTCCAACCGGCACTGAGCGTCAGATGTGCGACCTCCCCAACCGCACTGGATGTCGCCAGGAGCAAGGGGCCGCTCACACCGACGGCAATGCCGGCCACGGCGACCGTCACCGAAGAGAGAAAGGAAGAACGCATGAACGATCACACCTCGACCTGAGGAACGCTCGGACGCAACCCGACAGCGTGCGAGTGAACCCAAGGCCGAAGCCCCGGCCGCGGATCCGAAGATTCGAGCGGCCAAGGCTCCAGCAGTGGTTCCACTCGCTTCATCCTAGCCAACTGCGCAAGAATGAAACAATCGTGACGTTCAGTCAGCTCAGCCTTCGACCGTCAGCGACGAGTGGCCGGCCTGAGGGCTCAGTAGGTGCCCCAGTACGTGTAGCAGGTGTAGGCCCCGCCGCCCACGAGCCAGGCCTTGGCCCAGATGTCGGCGTTCTGAATGTCCTTGTCGGTCCCGCCCGCGATTGCGACAGTGGCCGAGTGCTTCTTGGTCCGGTGGATGTAGTTCGAGTAGCACCCCTTGCCGTTCCATTCGACAGTGGTGCCGTAGTTCCACGTACCGCCACCGACGCTCTTGCTACCCATGGGGGACATTGATTTTGCGTTGATCGGAATGGCGATGACGCCCCACTCGGTGGGCTTCTCGCCGTTCGGCCCGCGCAGCGAAGCCGGGGGCTGAACGGTGCTGGACACTGTGTAGGTCGCGCTGTAAATCTCCGGCTGCTGGGCGGCTACGGCAGTGCCGGAAGTCGCCACGGCACCGCCTATGAGCATCGCCGATGCGGCGGCTAAGCCCATCAGTTTTCCAGGAGTCTTCATGGGTTTCCTCCCCGTTCCTCCGTGTGGATCTCTGCCGAATCACAGTAAACGCTCAGAACGCCAGAACGGGGTTTCTTCCGGGGATCTCCACAAGTGGATGTCGAAAGTCCTGCCCATCGGATTCGGCAATTCCGCCAGCTCCGCAAGATCGCCCCGACCGGCCCGCTCCGTGGTCGGAGGTGCCACCCCATCAAGAGCGGATTCATGATCGGTTCTGAGTCTGAACTCCGTCGGAGATCTTGGAGATGGCCGGTAAGGAATTGGTCGCGGGCTCATATGCGCGAGCCTGAGGGCGGCCGGTGCGACCCTGGCTCCAACACGACGTCAGGCGCTCCCATGCCCTGGCTGATCGTGGCGAAGGCCGCCCTGCCCACGGCCCTGGGTCCAGGGCCGCCCTGGCCGCGCTGCGGCGCCGCAGGTGCTGTGGCGACGGGGCCCGTTGCCTCAAGCGGCCGCAGTTGCCGGTGGCCCTGAGGATTCGGCGGTGGTGTCCGGTCAGGAGCAGTCCGGGTGACCAGCCAGGCGACGCTGCGCTGGTAGAGGCTCACGTCATGTCGGGACCCCTTGTGGCCGGGGGAGCCGAGTCCATCAAGGCCCAACGAACAGTCGCCATGCACTTTGACAAGCGGGCCTCCATCTCCCGTGGCGCAGTCAACCTCGCGTCGAATCGGATGTGGCTCCGCCGGCGACCACCGCGCAGTCCTCAGGGCCGATGGCAGACGGCCTCGATGTTGTTCCCGTCGGGATCGCGGACAAAGGCTCCGTAGTAGGACTCGTGGTACTCCGGCCAGAGCCGGGGCGAGTGCAGGCCTTCGGCACCTACCTCGAGGGCCGCTGCGTAGAAGGCGTCCACGGCGGCGCGGTCGGCCGCGGCGAATGCGATGTGCAGTTCGCGCGCAGGCGCGGGGTCGGTGGCGGGGACCAGCCACAACGGGTGGCCGGTGACCCCGAAGCTGATGTTCTCGCCGAATCGCTTCTTGCGCTCGCCACCTAGCGGAGCGAGTACGGCGTCATAAAAGGCGGCACTGGCTGCGATGTCGTGCACCGGGATGGCGATGTGATCCAACATAGGACAACCCTGCCCCTTCTCAGGAGAGTTGTCGCGCATTTTCTCAGACGGCCTACCCACCGGTAGAGCGCAGGGGCACACGCCTGTGCCCCCTAGCCGATGTCCGCGACCGGAACTATCGGCCGTACGGCGACGGCGGTGCGTTCAGCGTGCTTGGGTACGGCAGCGGGGCTGCGCCCCGTGTGGGCCTCCAGCAGTTCCTCGATCCGTGCTACGAGCAGTTCCCGCTGGTCAATGGGGCGCCCGGCCCCTTCGGCTGCTTATTGGCCGGCGCGTTCTGCAGCGCAGGCGGTGCGCAGGCCGTCCAGTTCGTCTGGGCGCAGAGGCTGTCGAGGATCACGTGGATCGGGGCGCCGTCCGGGTGGGTGCCCGGATCGTTCCCGAGGCCGCACGGGTGCGGTCGACGCCCTTCATCTGGTCGTCGCCGGCGGAGTAGCAGCCGTGGAGCAGGCGGTCCCGTGGGTTCGGCGGAAGGGCCCGGCAGCCGGTGGGGGGCGGCCGCGCTCGGCCCGGCGGGAGCCCGTGGTGGGGTGGATGCCGAGCGGTCCGAACTCAACGAGAACCCGCGGTGAGCCGGTAAGCCGCGCAAGGCCTCGTGGCCGATCCGGACGGGCCGGGCGATGACCAGGACCGTGCGTCGACCGACCGGTTTTCCTTCGATACCCGGGCCATCCGGCATCCGGCCGTGCCTCTTGGAGGGGTACGACCGATGACTCTCGGTGAGATTCGGGTGCCCTGGAGGTGAGCCGCCCCATAGGGCCCACGTCACATACGAATCGGGATAGTAGCTTTCAGGGGTCCGACACTGCTTCCTGGCGGCGCTCCCACCTGCACGGATCCCTCCGGGGCCGCCGGAGGGTCGCCGGTGCCGACTGTGGGGGCCCCTAGTAGGAGGGGTCGTTGCCAGGGGGTCGGGGCGCCGGTAGAACTGGATGAGTCGCCAGGCGGCACGGGTGCTTACCCGCCGCTGGTGAATCCCTCTCCACCGCGTGAGTGGCTCACGCATGTCTTCGGCATGCAGCGACCGTCCTTGTTCCCTTCGGAAGGTTCCTCCGTGTCCAACGCTGTCATCCGCCGCATCGCCGCTTCGAAGAAGACCCTCACGGGTGCCGTCGTCGCCCTCGGCGTCGCCGGCTCCGTGCTCGCCACGGTTCCCGCTCAGGCGGCCCCGACGAGCGCCAAGGCGATCGCCCAGCAGATGATCAAGGACCCGGCGCAGTTCGCGGCCTTCAACAACATCGTTTCCCGTGAGAGCGGCTGGAACCACACGGCCACGAACTCCTCCTCGGGCGCGTACGGCCTGGTCCAGGCCCTGCCGGGCTCGAAGATGGCCTCGGCGGGTGCGGACTGGAAGACCAACCCGGCCACCCAGATCAAGTGGGGCCTGGACTACATGAACTCCCGCTACGGCAGCCCGGTCGGTGCCTGGAACTTCTGGCAGACCCACCACTGGTACTAAGCCACCAGCGGTAGCAGACGCACGAAAACGCTCGGCCGGACTTTCCCGGCCGAGCGTCTTTGCGTATGGGCCCGCCGAGCTCACCGGATCGCCCGCATCAACGCAGCCACCCCAGCCGTGTCGGCAGCCGCATGTCGAAGGCCTGCGTCGCGGGATGGATCGGTCCGCCCGGTCGGCGTACGAAGGGCTCCGTGCGGACTCCGCCCCCACCCTGCCCATCGCTCGCCCACCTCGCCCGCGCCCTCGGCCCCGACTGGCGGCAGTCCCGTCCTGACCCGAGCGGGGGAGTCCGGCCGGCGAAGGCGAAGGACACCGGCCCGAAGGTCCGCAGGCCGAACAGATGCCGGGCGTCCCGGCCGAGGACCGGGCCACCCGGTGGTGCGGAGCTGCCCTCCGGCCCACAAGGTCCGCGATGCTCATCGTCAGGGCAGGGCTGTGCGTGGGGGAGCTGGTGGCCGGTCGCCGGGAGCGGATCCGCAGCGACCGGGCAGTCGGCCGGCCGCAGGGCACGGGGCACAGGGCACAGGGCACGGGTGGGACTCCGTGCCCCGCGTGGCGGTCAGCCGGTCGTTGTCGGCTTCTCCTTGATCCGGTCGACGACCGTCCGGGTCATGACGGCGTTGGTGAACACGACTGTGCCGGGCTTGATCAGGCCCTGCTCTCCGGACTCACCCTGCACCTGGACGGTGCGCTCGCCGAGGAACACGAGGGTCTGGCGGTCGAAGATCCACTCTTCGCGCCGGCCGGACTGCTCGTCCAGGCGGGCGACGGCGAGTCCGTGGCGGCCGGCGGCGTCGACCGCGTCGTCCACCGTCACCACGCCGGGGATCTTCGCCGCGGCCCTGTAGAGCGCGGCCGTGAGTTCGGCCGGGGGGTAGCTGCCGCGCAGCAGGTCGCCGATCGTGGTGAAGGCCTGCTGGTCGGGGCTGTTGCCGTGGCCCCTGGTCTCCTGGTAGATCCGCGCCAGCAGTACGTCGGGGTCGGTGGGCAGGGCGGCGAGATAGTTGTAGCTGGGCGCGTTGAGGTTCGCCGTCGGGGTCTGGCCCTTTTCGTCGGTCCCCTCCAGGGTCACGCCTTCCGGGCCGGTGTTGCCGGGCTCGATCAGCCAGCCCTTGGTGCCGTCCGGGGAGTTCCACTGGTGGCGCATGTGCAGTTCTTCGCTGACCAGGGTGTGCTTGTCGTTGACGGTCTTCACGTAGGTGGTGGCCGTCTTGCTTCCGATGTAGACGAACTGGTCCGCGCGTACCGCCGGGCCGGAGGAGGAGGCGGCGAGGGAGATGCGGTCCAGGAGCTGCGGTGTGCCCTGGGGGTCGGTGGCGCCGATCCTTGTGGTCAGCACCGGACCCGTGGCGACCGTGGAGCCGGGTCCGTCCGTGGCGCTCTGGTCCACGTAGCGGAGGAAGCCGATGGCGAGCGCGCCGGCCAGCGCGAAGGCCGCGGCGGGCACGAGGATCGCACTGCGCAGGAACGGGTTGCGCGACCTGGCGGTACGGGCCGGGGCGACGGTGGTGCCGGTGTCGGCGCCAGCGGCTCGGAGGTCTTCGTGGATGTGGGCCATCAGGCGCTCCTTGTGGAACTGGTGGCGGCCCGCGGGCAGTTCCCGTTCGGTGAACGGCAGGAGGAGCGAGTTCTCCTCCCGGTCGGCCGGGTGGGGACGGGAATGGTCGGCGTTCATCGGATTCCTTCCTGTGCGGACCGGACCGGCTTCGCGCGGTCGCCATTTGTCTGTCGGGACCGAGCCGCGAGTTCCCGCCTGTTTTTCTTCAGTTCCGCTTCGGCGAGTTTGCGCAGCTTCGTACGGGCCCGGGACAGCCGGGATCGGACGGTTCCGACCGGGATGCCGAGCACCCGGGCGGCTTCTGCGTACTCCAGGCCCTCACCAAGGCACAGCAGAAGGACTTCGCGCTCGGGCCCGCGCAGCGCACTCAACTGCGCCAGCGTGGCCGCGATCTGCTGCCGGTCGTCCAGTCGGCCGGCCACCTCGTCGGCGTGATCGGGCACGGATGCGGCACCCGCTGCCGCCGCGGTGGCGGCAGCAACGGCGCGGTAGCGCCGGTTGCTGCGGCAGTGGTTGCGGGCGAGGTTGGTGGTGATGCCCAAAAGCCAGGGCCGGAGCGATCCGCCCTCGGGGTCGACCGTGCCGCGCAGCCGCCAGGCTTCCAGGAAGGCCGCCGACATGACATCCTCCGCGACGGCCCAGTCGCCGGTCATCCGGAAGGCATGGTTGTAGAGGGTGCGGGCGTAGCTGTCGAACAGCTCCGCATAGGCGTCCGGATCCCCGGACCGCACCCGGGTTCGCATTTCTGTCGTCACTCCTGTCGGCTGTCCGGCAACCCCGGCTGGGTTCCCGTGACCTGTGTCACGCCGGCCGCGGATCCGTCGGCCCCGCCGGGTGCCGCCCTGATCCGGATGAAGGGCCAAGCGTTGTCCCGCACATGATTGCCCTCGTCCAGGACCGCTTGCCCCGCGGCCGCAGTGCGCCCCTGCGCGCGGCCCGTTGGCCGGCTGACCCGGGGCCTCGTGATCGCGGCGCTTGCGGCAGGCCTGGATCGCAAGCCGCAAGCCGCAAGCCGCAAGCCGCAAGCCGCAAGCCGCGCATGCATCACGCCGCATGCCGCACGTCGGAACCGGCCCTAGCCCAGGAGGGCCGCCGTGCACTCCTCGGCGAGGTCCTCGGCGTGCGGTGGTAGGGGCATGCCCGCGCGCACGTGGCGTCGGACCACGGAGAGGGGCAGGTCGACCAGGGCCAAGGTGACCCGGTCCCGGTCCTGCTCGTCCGTGGCGCCCAGGGCGTCGGCGAGGCCGCCCAGGGCGGCGAAGACCCGATCATTGCCGGAGTCGGCGCGCGCCGTGTGCTCCTCGGACCAGTCGGCGCGGCCGAAGTCGGTGGCGCCGTAGAGGAGCAGGGCGGCTTCCTCCGGGCTCTCCCGGCTCCAGCCCACCACGTACCGGGAGCCGGCGCGTGCTGCCCGGCGGGGGTCGTCCTCGCCGTCGAGTACGGCCAGGTAGCCCTGCTGGAACCGCTCCACGGTCCGCAGCCACACCTCGGCGAGTAGCGCCGTGCGCCCGGCGAAGCGGTAGTAGACCGAGCCGCTGGGCGCGCCGACGGCCAGGGCGACCGCCGACATGGTCACGGCCGCCGGTCCATCGGCGGCGGCGAGGCGGACGGCGGCGTCGAGGAGTTGGCCGGTGTCGAAGCGGGGTGGTCGTGCCATGAATCAGAGAGTACTCTCCAATTTATTGGAGAGAGGTCTCTAATACTGATGAGGGGAGGGCGCATGGGCGTCCACAACGTGCACGAGCGACTGCTGCCCGCCAAGGAGAGCGAGGTGGGCGCGCTCATCGACACCCTGGCGAGCGGGGATGACGACCGGCTGTGGCCCGGACGGGACTGGTCGCCGATGGAGTTCGACAGGGCGCTGGGGCCCGGTGCGACGGGGGGCCACGGACCAGTGCGCTACACCGTGGCCGGGTACGCGCCCGGGCGCTGGATCCGCTTCGAGTTCACGGGGCCACGCGGGTTCCACGGCTTCCATGAGCTGGCCGTGCTGCCCGCCGGTCCGGACCGCACGCGGTTGCAGCACACCCTCTCCATGTCCACCAGCGGCCTGGCTCGCATCACCTGGCCGCTGGCCTGGCGGCCGCTGCACGACGCCTGCCTGGAGGACGGCCTCGACCGCGCCGAGCTCGCCACCACGGGCAGGGTGGCCCTCCCGGCGCGCTGGTCGCCGTACGTGCGCTTCCTACGCGCCCTGGCTGCCCGCGCCGGCCTCTGAGGCCCAAAGGAGCGGGACGGCACCGGGTGGATCGCGGTCGGGGTGACGGAGGACTACGGGGCGGCCGTGGGCCGGATGCACGACCTGACGGTGCCGCAGGGGCGCGAGTGGGCCGAGCGGTGGTGCGGCGAGCACCGCACGCAGCGGGTGGGAGGACCGGGAGGCCATGGGGGCGGCGAGGGCGCCGCCTGCCCGCCGGGTTCGCGTCCTGCGCCCGGGTGAGCGGTGACGGGCCTGGTGTCCGTCCCGGTCTCGTGGGTGGAACTCGCAGAGCGGATCCCGCGATTCCTGCCCGATTTCGCGTCCGGAGAGGCGGCTCGGATCCTGGTCAGGCTGACCTGATCGGCCAGGGGCCGGATCCGTGCCCACCTCACGGACCGTCCCGGCGCCTTGGTCAGCGGTGCCTCTCCCTACTGGTGAGGGGGCCGCAGGGCAAGGCGGGTGAACATTGGGCGCTTCGGTTCCCGTCCGGCCGCGGTCTGGGGATAACGGTGAAGAGGACCGGCAGTTGGCAGGGCTGCCGCCGCGAGCGACGAGGGTGGACATGGCGGTCATCGGAGCCTGGAATCGGAGAGCCTCTGCCGGCCCGGTATCCGCTTCGGGCCCGAGGGCGAGGGCGAGGGCGAGGATGAGGGCGCGTACGCGTACGCGGCGCGGCTCAAGGCCCTGGCCGGCACGGCCACCCGGCTCGGCCCCGACTTGCCCGGGGTGCAGGAGGTCGGCGATCCGTCGGCGCCGGCCGATCTGGCCGACATCCTCGACGGGCCCCCGGCGTACCGCCTCGTCCGCGCATCCGGACACGCGTGGGATCCGGGCGGGCTTCCTCAGCCGCCTGCCGCTGACCCTGCCGGGGGACATCACCGACTTCCCCGACCTGCCGGCTCCTGTCCAGGCCGGCGACCACAACGAGCCGACCGGCCCCAGGGGACGCGGCGCCCTCGCGGCCCGTGCCGAACCCGCCTCCGCTCACCCCCTGGACATCGCGGTGTGCCATCTGAAATCCAAGCCCCTGTCCTTCCCCGACGGTCGGCTCAGCCGTCGAGACGAAGCCGAACGAGCCCGCTACGGCGCCTACGTCCTGTCGCTGCGCGGCGCCGAGGCCGTCACGGTACGAGCCCTGGCCGATGGGATCCCGGCCGGTGACGGCGAGGCCCGCGCTGTCTCTGTGCTCGGCGACCTCAACGACGAGCCGACCGCGGCCACGACGGCTGCTGCCGGTCGGGTCACTGCCTACCCATGTCCAGCACGGGACTTGCGTCGGCCAGCCGGCCTCAGCGGTCGCTGCTCCGCTACCGCGGCGGGCACATCCCGCACCAAGCTTCCCCGACGGCACGACCACACTCCGGCCGTGCCGCTCCGACCGCATCCAGAGGATGACCCATGCCGCTGAAAAATTACGGTGTGCTGGCTGCCCGCGCCGTCGACCGGCGCCGGGAGGGATCCAGCGACACCCCGCACTACCAGATCCACCTCACCGACAATGCCGGCACCCACTACCGGGCCGCCGTCAACGTCGAGTCGCAGCAGGCACCCTCGGAGCTGCTGTATCTGGCCGACGACGATTTCCGCCACCCCGTGACCGAGCTGCTCCCGCCAGCCGGCAGTGGATGGACGGCCCTGGCGTCGCAGCCGGGGGAGGCGAGCCTCGACTTCATCCGCGGCAACCTGTTCGACCCGGCCTTGATGCGACTGCTTCCGCCCGATCTCGAGGGCGCCGACAACGACCTGGCCGACCTGCTCGACCACTATGTACAGCGGGCCATTGCCGACCCCACCGCAGCCCTGTATCTCTTCGGGCAGCGTTTTGGCCCTGAGGCGAGCATCCCCGACAAGGTGTTCGGGTTCCGGCCCGGCAACGGCGTCCACGACATCCACCTGAACCAGGGCAACAGCGGGCGGTTCCGCTCCGACAACGGAATCTGGCAGGACGGCGCTCTGCTCGTGCACCTACCCGCCGAAAACCGCTGGGTCGCGGTCTTCCTGGCCTTCCAGTCCCAGTCTTGGCACACCGACGACACCACCGGCCACCCCATCGACACCGCACCTCCCCGCTCCGTGGACCGCGAGGAACCCCTGCGGATCATGGCCGCACTGGTCAACCCCACCGGCCCGGCGGCCGAAGCCGAAACCGTCATTGTGCTCAATACTTCTCCCGCGCCGGTCAACCTCCAGGGCTGGCGCCTCGCCGACGGCAACCAGCAGACCCTCCCGCTCCCCGCCGGCCTGCTCCAGCCCGGCACCACGCTCACCGTCCAGGGCGGCAACGGATTCCACCTCGACAACCAAGGCGGCACGATCACTCTCCTCGACCCGGACGGCCTCAAAGTCCACGGCGTCGCCTACACCGCGCGACAAGCCGAACGTGAGGGGCAGACCATCACCTTCTGAACGCCCAGCCCACAGGCGCCACCAGCACCCTCGCCCGCCGGTCACAGCAACATGGCCGTCGGGCGAGGGCGGTCTTCACACAGCCGTTCCGGAAAGAGGGCGCAGCGGCGGTGCAGCGCCTTGCGCGCGGCGTCGAAGTCGGCTTCGGCGGCAACGGCAGGACTCGTGCGTCCGGGGCGGCGGGCATCTTGCCGGAGAAGGTGACCAGCGACAGGGCGGCGAGGCGGTCGGGGCTTTCGGCCCGGGCCCGGGCCGTGCCCGACGTGGCGGTCAGGTGCCCGCCGGCCGCCGGCAGGTCGTGGAGCAGCCGTAGTGGGCCGGTCCCGGTCGACCGGCGTGGCGGCCGGGGTGTCACGAGCGGGACCCGGGAGGCCGCTTCGTTGCAGCGAGCCCCGGGGCGGCGGGCCGTCCCCGCGGGTCGCGGAGGCCGGAGGCGAGGGCGACGGGGTGCGGGGCCAGGTGGTCGGCGATCAGATCGTCGAGCGGCAGCGGCCTGGGTCGGCGGTCGCCGCCACATCGTCCTGCCGCTCCAAGGCCATGGCGCGTACCAGAGGTCACGTCAGGGTGACCCGGGACAACTACCAGGGAATCCGACTCAGGTCACTGGTCGAGCTCGTAGAGGTCCTGGAAGTCAATGCCGTCGGAACCGAGTTGGGTGTTCTCGGCGTGCTCGCGCATCCTTGCGCCGTACTCGGGGTCGTCGGCGAGCGAGGTGTAGGTGTCGAAGTCCAGGTCGAGGACGTCGGCGAGATCGGCGAGGTAGACGTCGAGGCCGGGGTACATCACGGCGACGTAGGGCAGGTCGTCGATGTCGGTGACCAGTACCGGGTACTCGCCCATGGAGTCCGGCTCGCCCAGGTAGAGCAGACGGCGCGAGTCGCTGCCGCCGACGAGCGGCAGGCACACCGCAGGCAGCAGCTTCTCGAAGTCGGCGAACATGTCGACCATGACACCGCCGGAGCCGTACATCCACTCCGCCGTAGCACCCAGCCCCCGGTCACCGAACACGGGCTCCCCCGCGTCCTCGTACCAACCGACATCGGCGAGCCATGAGCTGTCGAAGGCCAGCCACCGGCGCAGGCTCGGTGGCAGCGCCCTCCGGCCGGGCAGCCTCAGCCGGTCGATCACCTCGGGCGCGAGCGGCACCGGTTCGGTGATGTCCGGCGCGTCCGCCGTGGGCCAGCCCTCCTGCCGAACTCGTTCGATCACTTGGTCGATCAACGCCGCTCCATGCATGCTCTCGTTCACGCGATGCAATGTGCCACACGGCACTGACAGCGGCCCTGCCGGCCGGGAACTCCCGGGATCGGGCGATCCAGCGGGCGCTGATGCTGTCGAGGGTGGCTGAACGGCGCGGGATGCAGGGGCGCCAGTGCCGGACCTGATGGCGGCGGCGGAGAAGCGTAATGTCCGCTACGCCGCGCTCCACCCCGGCAGGCTGTGCACGATGGCCCTCGACACCGCACTGGACGACACCGGCTCGCCGCGCGGACGGACCGTCCAGGAAGCCGCCGTCGCCGAAACGGCCTCAACCACTTCACCGCCTGGTGCGCCGCGTCCGAGGAGTGCGTCCTGCACGGCAAGGACGTCGCGGCCGAGTACGACGCGCTCGTCATCCGGGCCGACCGCGATCCGATCCGGACCAAGGGCAGGGCCCACCAGCCGCTGACGGGTGAGGACATCCGCGAGGCGATCACCGGCGACCCCGCCGCCGGGCTGGAGCACCGGTCAACGCGAGGGAGGCTGCGATGGTGGCCGTGGCCACCGCGTGTGCCTGCAGCCCGTCAGCGGCGTCGGGCGATGGTTACCCCGTCGCGCACCGGCAGCATCACCGACTCCACCGGCCCGTCGGCCGCAATCAGGTCGTTCAGACGCCGCATCGCCAAGTGATGCCCCTGCTGGTACGCCGGGCCGAGCACCTGTGGGCCCTGTCCCGCGGAGCCCCGCCGCCCCCGTCCCGCGGAGCCCCGCCGCCCCCGTACGGCCTCGGCCTGATGGGTGCCGCAGGAGGCGCCGGCTTCGCCCGCATCCTGCCGGCCCGCACCGAGGCGGAGCTCGACCGGCAGGGCCGAGGGGTGCCTCGGCCCACACCGGAGGGGGCCTCGTGGCGGAGGTGTTGCGCGGATGGGGAGCCGTCGAGCGAACCGGCAGCCGCGGGCGCGGTCAGGGCCGGCCGGATGAGACCCAGACCTTCACCGTGCTGCCGAGGCTGATCCGAGCGAGGCTCGCCGGTTCCTGCCGGACGACCTGCCCGGCGGGCCGGACCGCATCGGGGCCCGTGTGCTCCTCCAGCTTCAGGCCGGCGATCTCCGCGCAGGTCCGGGCGTTCTCGATGGAGAGGAACTCCAGCGAGGGGACCTCCGGCTGCTCGCTGCTCACGTACAGGTCGCAGCCGGCCAGCTCGCCCACTGCCCTCGGGTCGCCGCCGGAGGAGACCCACACGGTGACCGTGCTGCCGGTCGGCACGTCCTGGGACACCGGGTCCTGCTTGGAGATCTGACCGGCCGGGGTGAGCGCGTCCTGAACGGCGCCGGCCTCGTGCAGCCGGAGGTGGGCGATTTCCGCGCAGACCCGCGCGTCGGCGGCGGTCCGCTGCTTGAGCCAGGGGACCGAGACCTTGCCGTGTTGCTCCTCCACCTCGCAGTTCGCCAGGTCGCCCTTGGCGCGCGGGTCACCGCCGGTCGACACCCAGACGGTGACCGTGCTGCCCCGCTCGACCGATTTCGCGGTCGCCGGTTCCTGGCGGGTGACCGTGTCCTTGTCGTACTTCGTGCCGGTGGTCGTCTTCTGGTCGAGCTTCAGCCCGGCGATCCCGGCGCAGGTCGTGGCCTCGGCCGCGGACATGCCGGTGAACGACGGGGGATTGAAGTCACCGCTCGAGGAGGTGTCCGGGGCGCACGAGACGTACGGACCGGTGGCGCGCGGATCCGGGGTGTGCCGGCTGCCGAAGAGGGACCCGCCGCCGAGCGAGCTCGCCGCGACCGCCATCGCTATCACGGGAAAGGCGCCCATGGCGAAGATCCGGAGCTTGCGGAGGGTCCGGACATCGTGGGCAGGACGCGGGCGAACGGTCCGGCGGACGGATGCCGCGCCGCCGTCCGGGCCGCCGTCCCCGGTTCCGGCGGGACCGCCCGTACGGTCGGAGCCGCCCGGGTCGGCGGTGACGGTGGGCGCGGTCGCATCAACCGTGGTGGCGGTGACGGTGGCGGTGGCAGCGGGGGTGGCCGGCCTGCCGGGGGAGGCGGCGATCCGGCGGACGTCCTCGGCCATGGCCTCGGCGCTCTCGTACCGGTCGGAGGGGGCCTTGCTCAGCGCGCGGGCGACGACGCGGTCCACGGCCGCGGGCAGAGACGGATTGAACGAGGACGGCGCGGGCGCCGGCTGCTGCACGTGCTGGTAGAGGACACTCATCGTCGACTCGCCGTCAAACGGCGTACGGCCGGTGACCAGTTCGAACAGCATGCAGCCGGCCGAGTAGAGGTCGGACCGCGCGTCGGCGGGCCGGCCGAGCGCCTGCTCGGGGGAGAGGTACTGCGGTGTGCCGAGCACCGTGCCGGTCCGCGTCATGGCGGTGCCATCCGACTGGAGCGCCCGGGCTATCCCGAAGTCCATCACCTTGATCGCACCGTCGGCGGTGGTCATCACGTTGGCGGGCTTGATGTCGCGGTGGACGAGCCCCTGCCGGTGGCTGCACGCCAGCGCGTCCAGGACGGCCGCGGTCACCGTCAGGGCCCGGTCCAGTGGGATCCCGCCGACGGGGGATGGGGACAGGTGATCCCGGATCAACTCGCGTAGCGAGCGGCCCTGGACGTACTCCATCACCATGTACTGGACCGGCCCGTCCGGACCACTGTCCTCGCCGCTGTCGTGCACGGCGACGATGTTCGGATGGCTCAGCGCGGCCACCGCGCGGGCCTCGCGGCGGAAGCGCTCGCGGAAGGAGGGATCGCGGGCCAGGTCGGCGTGCAGGGTCTTGACGGCGACGGTACGCCCCAGCACCGTGTCGTGCGCACGATGGACGGATGCCATGCCGCCCTCGCCCAGCGGAGCCTGCAAGACGTAACGGCCCTGTCCGACGGCATGGATGGGCCCGGCTTCGTGCACGTTCTCGGTCTCCTCGAGGTCTCTCGCCTTCGCCCCCGGCGTCGCCCCGCCCGGGCCCACCGCGCGGGCCGTGCCGCCTCGCTGCGGTGATGCTCCTGACCTGCTGTCACCTCTGCTCGGGGAGCGGACGCGAGAGGAACTGTACATGACAATCCGGACGATACCGGGGGAGCGGGCGCCGCGTCGAATGCGTTACGGCCGCGGGCGGGGCGGTGCTGTTCCGCCCGCCCCGCAGGGCTCCGCACTCCGCCGTCGGACCAGGCGGCGCCTGGCCTTGGTGGCGACGTCCCGGTGGCGCGTGAGGGCTGATCCCGCACCACTGGCGCCTGCGTCTGCGTACCACCCCGAGCGCCGCCGGTCCGATCGCCGAAGTCCTCACTCGTCGGCCGACGTCCGGCGGAGGCCTCACAGGCGCCTGGCCGGCCTGCGGTCCGCTCGGCGTGCGGTACGTGGCCGCCGGCGGGCCCGGACTCGGCCCGAGCGCCCGCATCGGCGGCCCGCCTCCCTGTGCGCGGGCGGGTCCGTGATCTCGTTCGTGCCTGCCCGCGGGCGGTTGGTCAGGACCGGACACCGATGACGGTCTTGCCGCGGGCGCCGCCGCGCTCCACCTTCAGCAGCGCGTCGGCGGTCTCGTCGAGCGGGAAGACCCTTTCGACGATCGGCTGAAGCTGTCGGGACTCCACCAGGGCCGCGAGCCGAGCCAGCTGCTCGCCGTGCGGCCGCATGTAGAAGCTGCGCGCGTCAACGTTCCACCGGGCCGCTTTGGCCTCGGCGTCCGGGATGGGGACGATCGACACCAGGGTCCCGCCGGACTTGAGCACGCGGAAGGAGAGCTCCTGGGTCTCGCCGCCGATGGTGTCGAGGACGACGTCGAGGTCGGAGAGCACCTCGTCGAACTGCTCGGCCCGGTAGTCGATCACTTGGTCGGCGCCCAGGGCGCGGACCGTGTCCACGCTGTCGGCGCTCGCGGTGGCCACGACCTCGGCACCGAGGTGCTTGGCGATCTGGATTGCCGCCGAGCCCACTCCGCCGGCACCGCCGTGGATCAGCACCCGTGTCCCCGCTCCCACCTTGGCCTGCTCGGTCAGGGCCTGCCAGGCCGTGAGGGCGACCAGGGGCAGAGCCGCCGCCTCCTCGAACGACAGCTCCTTCGGCTTGGCGGCGACCAGCGCCGTGTGCACGGACACGTACTCGGCGAATGCTCCGCCCACGCGCGGGTCGACCCGGGCGAAGACCTCGTCCCCCACCGAGAACCCGGTCACCGCGTCGCCGATCGCGGCCACCACACCGGCGACCTCGCTGCCGATGGCCAGCGGCTGCGAGAGCTCTCCGGACGCCATGAAGCCCTTGACGATCAAGTGATCCACCGGATTCACCCCCGCCGCGTGGACCTCGATCAGTACGTCCTGCGGGCCTACGGCCGGAACGGGGATGTCGGTGACGGTCACTACATCGCTGACCTGGCCGTACTGGTTGATGACTGCTGCCTTCATGGCGAACTCCTTGATCACGTACTCGATGAGCCGACGTGCTGGTGGCACGGGGCGGCGGCGGACCCCACTCGATAGTTCCGGACCGCTCGTTCCATAATCTAGACGTTCTGGAACGAGCGGTCAAATAAATGGCCCTCGGGCGTCGTCCTTCGTTACCGTGGACCCATGGCGAGACCACGCACATTCGACGAAGAAGCGATCCTGGACCGGGCGATGCTCCTGTTCTGGCGCAAGGGGTACGAAGCGACCGCCATGAGCGACCTGGTGGAAGAGCTGGGGCTGGGCCGGGGCTCGATCTACGCGGCGTTCGGGGACAAGCACCAGCTCTTCATCCGCGCGCTCGGCCGCTACCTGGACCGCCAGGCCCACCTGCTGACCACCGCATTCAGCGAGGACCGGCCGGCGCTCGCACAGCTGCGAGAGGTGCTCGACAAGCTGCTCGCCGCAGACGCGGCATGCGGCGACGCCGGCTGCTTCAGCGTCAACAGCATCGCCGAGCTTCTGCCGCACGACCAGGAAGTCGCCACGCTGGCACGCCGGAGCCTGCGGGTCGCGGAGGAGACGCTCACCGCACAGCTTGAGCGCGCCGCGCGGTCCGGGGAGCTCTCCCCGGTCATCACGCCCCAGCAGGGCGCCCGACTGCTGCAGAACCTGGTCCAGGGCCTGCAGATCATGCGCAAGGTCAATCCTGACCCCGGCCACGCGGCCGCATGCCTCGACTCCGCGTTCGCACTGCTGACCGGCCCCCTGGCCCCCGCCACGGCGCAGACCGGCCCGGCAGCCCTGGCGGTCACCGGTACCGCTTCATGACGCCGACCGGGGCGCGGCCTGGCGACCCGGCGGCGTTCCGGGGTCGGCACTGACGCAGACGAGCTCGTTGAACAGCAGGGACTTGCCTGCGCCTGCGCCTGCGCCTGCGGTGCTTGGCCTTGACCCGAGAACCGGAACAGGCGCCTGCCCCCCGGCGGGAGAGCGGAACACGCATATGACCCGCAGCCGTCGAGCGAAGGCAGTCCCCCTCCTCCTGTTGTGGGGGGGGCGATGAACCTCGCCATGTGGGGCGGGAGGCAGGTCAGTGATACGCGCACCTCGCTTCCGGTGTGCGCCGTGAGCACCGCCCTCCTGCTCAGCCTCGGCGAAGCGGCCGACCGGCTGCGACGCCGTATCCGGGAGCGCCGTGCGTCCCGCAGGTACTCCAGGGGCTGATCGTGCCGGTCACGCGGCGGGTCCTCGGACGCACGGCGCCCGCGCACGGCGTCCGCGCGCTCCCCGGCGACGCCACCCGACTGGGCACATCTCCTCGCCGCGGCCCCGGCGGCCCCGGCGGCGTCGGGGCCGCCGCAGACAACGCCCGCCGACTGCGTCATCCGTACCGAGGATCCGTCCGGGCCAGGGCCCTGCTCGTCGGCGTGTACGCGCACATCCCGGCCCGGGAGTGCCGCACGCTTCCTCGACGTGCTCACGTGCACGACCCGAGCGCCGAAGCCGCCCGATCGGAAGGAGAACCCATGAGCGGAGGCGAGATGTCCAGGCCTGCGGCCCCGGCCGGTGAACCCGGAAGGGATACGGGTGCCGGCCCCGCGCCCGTGCGGACCGAGCCCGAACGCCCCAGTCACCCCCTGTACGAGTTCGTCCTGACCGCGATGCTGATGTTCGCCGTGGTCACGATCATCCGCTGGGTACTCGATCCGGCTTCCCCCCTCGCCCTTGCGAACGTCCATCTGGCCCTCCTCGTGGTGGGCGCGCTGGCCGGGGCGCTCGTTTTCGCGCTGATCCGCTCCCCGTGGGGGCGGCGTTCGGGTGCGCACATGAATCCCGCGGTCACGCTCGCACTGTGGCTGCTGAGGGCCTTCCCCGGCCGGGGCGTGGCGGCGTACGTCGCTGCGCAGCTGGGCGGGTCGGTCGCCGGGACCGTTCTGGCCCGCCTGGCCTGGGGGCCGGCGGTCGCCCGGGTCGACTACGGCGCGGCGGCCGCGGCGCCGTCGTGGAACGGCTGGGCCGTCTTCGCGGCCGAGGGCGGCTGCCTGGTCGTGGTTACGCTGGTGATCGGCTTCTTCCTCGCGCATCCGGCCCGCGCACGATGGTTCCCCTGGGTCCTGGCGGTTCTCGTCGGCGCGATCGTGGCCGTTCTGGGCCCCCTCAGCGGCGGCGCCGCCAACCCCGCCCGCCAGTTCGGCCCCGTGCTGATGTCCGGAACCACCGCCGGCCTGTGGATCTACCTCGTGGCCCCTGCCCTCGGCGCCGTTCTGGGCGCTGCTGCCCACCACCTGATCCCGCGGGGCGGTCCGTTCACCCGCGGCTCTCGTCGCGGCCCCAGGGCCTCGCCCCCGACCTGAGCCGGGACCGGCGCTCCACCGGCCCCTCCCATATCTGCATCGTGCTCTTCTCCCGCTGGAGATGAGAGTCGTGGGCGCGGATGAGTGCCGGGCCCCGAGTGGCGACGGCAGGGAGGTTCGGTAGCAGTACTGAAGGAAGGGCCGGACACGCGGGACGGCTGGGGCCCGGCGGCCTCAGGCGCTCAGGCCGGCCCGCCTGAGCGCCACCCGGGACAGGTCACCGATGGCCTGCTCGTCCCCCCGCCGCCACGCCTCGGCGAGACCCCCCGGCGGCACCGGGACCGCGGCCAGGTCCTTCACCGGCCCGGTCAGCGCCCGCAGGGCCAGGAGGTCGGCGCCGCCCGGAGCCTCGAGCAGCCCGCGGATCCGGGCACTGCGCCGGATCCAGCGCACGCGCGCGGGAAGCCAGAGCGCCAGCACGAAAGCCACGGAGAAGACGATCAGGGCGAACGCCGTCAGGTTGGCCACCCGGCCCACCACGTCCTGCATCGACTGCCCGGCATCCGAAAGCCCGTTGCCGGCCTCGGCGGCGGACTGCAGTGGCTTCTTCAGGACGCCCCCGATCAGCGGTACGTTCGACGCCGCGTCCCCCGCATCGCCGAGGCCGGACGCAAGGCTGCCGCTCGCGTCCTCCAACTCCCGCCCCGGCTCGGCCAGTAGCATGATCCCGTCATGGACGGCCAGCGCGAACCTCACCGCGGCCGCCACCAGGACCACGGCCACCAGATCGGCCAGCACCTGCCGGCAACGACGTGCTCGGGTCTGGGCGTAAAGGCGCATCGGGTGCTCCTGTTCCGGAGACATCAACGGACGGGACCGGTCGGTCTGCGACCGGGTGAGGCACGACAGCCGTGACGACAAGCCACGGACCATCGCCCGACCGTACGCCGCCCCTGCTCCCACCGGGCGTCTCCCCATGCCGACGGCACCCCCACGGTCACACCATTCCGCCGCACCCGGCACCCGGCCGCCGCCTGCCCGCCGCACGTGTCCCCGCGGCCGAGCCGCGGTCGCGGCCATCGACGACGACGGCGCGCTGTCTGCATCGGGTACCAACGGCCGAACACTGGCTCCACGTCGCACCGTTGGTGGTCGATGGTCTCCCTTGCCCGCCCGGGGTCAGGACAGTCGGCACACGTCGAACCGGTTGGAGCGGATGTTCCCGAACGACGCGGGGATCCGGGCGATGCCCTGGTTCGGGAGGATGGTCCGACTCTGCCCCCGGTACTCCGTGCCGTTGTACACGGTGACGCACCGGCCCCAGAGGCGGCCGTTTCGGCGCCACCTTCCGGCACTGTTCCACACGGATGCACCACCGTTGAATCCGACGTACGCGGTCGTCTCCGGGTACCGCGGCATGTCCTGCGAGACGAAGCCCGCCACGCCCGTGTAGTCGGGGCCGGTCCAGCCGCACACCCAGCCGGACGGACAGGGCTCGGACGGGGCGGGGGCGGCCTGCGCCGGCGGGGCTGCGGGGGCGGGGGTGAAGGCGACGCAGGCCGCGCAGACAGCAGCAGCGGTAGCCGCCCTCCGCCTCGTGTCGCGCGGGCGCAGGCCCCCTCGCCGCCGTCCTACGGGCAGGGTGCGTACGGGCACGGGGGATCACCGCCACTCTCCGGGAGGCCGTAGGCCTCGCGACGGCCTGCGGGGCTACTCCATCGCACCTCCGTTCCGCCTTGATCGCACCACGAGACGCCGTGCCCGGTGTCCGAGCGCCTGACCTCCACCCTCGTCATGACGAACGTCGTCCACGACGGCCCCTGTCTGATCGGCACATTCGATGAGCATGCCAAGAGCGTTGCCGGTGCACGCACTTGGCACTTCCGCTGGGACTGACCTGCGGCTGATCGCCCCGCCCACCGGCGCCGAACTCGGCAGCCTGTCGAGCGTCAGGGACACCTTCACCCGCACCGACCCCGCGCACACGTGGGTCACGATCGGCTGCTGACCGGACGGAGTCACTGGGTCGGGCGTGCCGGCCGCCGCGGACCTGATCGTGCCCGGTCACGGCGGCCCCTTCGCAGCCGACGACACCGCGCCGCCCTGATGACCGGGGCGGCCGGGGCGGCCGGGAGGCAAGGAACAGGTCGAGTACGCCCTCGGCCGCCCTGCGACGAGGGATCCGGCCCGGAACAGCCTGACGCGGTGTCGTGGCCCTGGGAGAAGGGGGTCACACCCTTGCCCCGGCGCTCTTCCTCCGGCTTGTCGCCGACCGGTCGTGCGGCGTCCTCGGCGAGCAGCCTGAGGTATTCGTCCATGCCCTCCTCCGAGTCGTCGAGCACGTAGGGCGCTTCGCCGGATACGGCCATGAGGTCTGCCCGCTTGCCGGCCGCCGACCAGGCGAGCGCCAGGGCCACGTTCTCCCCGTAGCAGGATCCGTCGACCGCGAGCCAGGCCTCGATCTGTTCGCCCTTGCGGACCTTGCGGACCGGCACCGTGAGGTTGTACTCGGACCCGCCCCCGACCTTTCGGAGCATCGGGGCGGCGCAGTAGTGGTACCGGCCGCCGATGTTCAGGGTGAGGTTGGCCTTGTACCCGATGTTCTCGTCATAGCGGGTGGCGTCGAACTGCTTGACCGAGCAGGTCAGGATGCCGTCGGTCTGCGCGGTGGAGGTGAACTTGTTGCCGGAGCCCGGGGCCTGCCCCCTGTTCCAGAGCCGGATCTGCGCGCTCTGGAAGAGCTGGGTCGTCCCCGTGAAGACGGTGGTGCCGGACAGCGTGGTCGCCCCGCTCAGTGTGGTCGCGCCGGTGAGGGTGGCGGTCCCGGCCACGGACAGGGCGGCGTCGACCTTGAGCCCGGCGTTCTGGCTCACCCGCAGCGGATTGCTTCCCGCGCCCCGGACGCTGCCGGCGACGGTGTCCCAGTCGGTGCGGACGCGCAGCAGGGCGACGGTGGTGGCCTTCGGCTTCCCCTCGTCGTTCTGGTGCCCGAGCACGGTGGTGCGCAGCAGCAGCACCTCGACCGGCTCCGGGCCGGTGCCCCGGTCGACCGGGGCGACGGCGGTGACCATCATGTTGTCGGTCTTGCCCATGGGGTGCCGGTGCAGCCGGACTTCCTCCAGCCAGTCGACGAGCGGGCCGGGCAGTTCGACGCCGTGCTCGCCGAGTGCTTCCAGGAGCGGGGCCACCAGCGGGCGCTGGCCCTCGACGGCCTCGGCCGCGCCGATGGAGTCCTTGCGGAGCTCCGCGCGGAACTCCACGGACTGCTCGACGGCGCTGCCGAGGTGGAACGCCGCCCAGGGGCCGGGGGAGGGGCACTGTCCCGCCTGTGCGCCGGCCGCGTCGCCCGGACGCCGGCGGGCACCTCCGAGTACGGCCGCTCGCCCACGCCTACCTGCGCTGGCGCGATGCCAACACTCGCCACCCCGATGGCCTCGCCGCCCAACGGCGCGAACGCGCCCGCATCCGCTGTGAGAAGGGCATCCGCTGGGGCGGACGCCTCCTGGCAACCGCAGCTTGAACACGGCGGCTGAACCTACGCGGGCAGAGCTATATACGCTGACTCGGTGATCATCTCCCTGCCGCCCGGCGATTTTCGTGCCTACTTGTTCGACTGCGACGGCACGATCGCCGACTCCATGCCTCTGCACTACCTCGCCTGGAAGCAAGCCCTCGGCGAGTGGAATTGCGTGTTCCCCGAAGACCTCTTCTACGACTGGGGAGGCCGGCCGGTAGCGGACATCATCGTCTCGCTCAACGAGAGCCACGGGCTGGCCATGCCGGTGGAAGCCGTCGCCCGCCGAAGGGAAGACCTCTATCGCAGGCTCCTCCCGCAACTCACCGCCGTCCCAGGGGTTCTGCCGCACATCGAGCACGCCTACCAGCGCATACCGACGGCCGTCGTCTCCGGCAGCACCCGCGACTCCGTCACCGTGTCGCTGACCACTCTCGGTCTTCTCGATAAATTCGACGTACTGGTGTGCGCCGGCGACTATACGAAGCCCAAGCCCGACCCCGAGGGGTTCCTGCGCGCAGCCGAGCACCTCAACGTCCCACCGGAGGCATGCCTTGTCTTCGAGGACACCGACATGGGGATCCAAGCCGCCACAGCGGCAGGCATGGCTTCCGTGCGTGTCCCACAGCCCCGGCGGGGGTGAGCGGCTCCTCCGGCATCCTGGTGGCGGAGGCGGTATCGACGGCTCGTCCGAGCCGGTGCCCGGACTGCCGGAAGCCACCCGGGATGAGCGGCCGTTGGGCTCTCGTCGGGTCGTGCTGCGGCCGGCCGCGGGGCGGCAGCGAGCCGGGTCGCCGCAAAATCAAACACTGGCGGTATCGGCCCTCCGGTGTGTTGCAGACCGCGCGGCAACCGCCCGCCGCACCGAAAGGGGCGCGGCGGGCGGGGGCGACCTCGGCTACCGTCCCACCGGCCACTTCCCCGCCGCGGCCTGACCACCAGCGCCCGCCGCGCCGGCCGCGACCGCGAAGAGATCGCCAGACAGGGCGGCCGGACCGACAACTCGGCGGCCATGGAGGGCTGCTTCGACGACCGAACGGTCACAAGATCGAGCAGGTGGAACGAGCCGTGCGCTGCGTGCATCTACCAGTGCGGCGGGGCCTCGTAGGGGCATCGCCGCACGTTATCTGAACAGTGTGAGTGGCAAGGCGGGGCTGGGATGAAGGCGATAACGGCGGCGGGCGGTTCTGCGAACGGCCGGGAGCTCGAGAGAACCACCGCCGCGGGGGCGGGCCCTGACGACACATCCACGGAACTTGACACCGCGGACGTCACCGAGGCTGGTGACGTGGCCGTGCCCGAGGCCGTGCCCGAGGCCGTGCCCGAGGCCGTGCCCGAGGCCGTGCCCGTGGCTGAGCCTGAGGCCGAGCCCGAGCCCGAGCCCGAGCCCGCGGCCGCGGCCGTGGCCGCGGGCGGCACGGACACGGAAGCCAAGGTCGGGCAGAGGGCCGACGACACGCAGGTGCCCACCATGCGCGCACGTACCGCTGTCGAGCCCAACAACGACACCGGGGCCGGTGGCACGGGAGCCGCGTCACCCGCGCCCAAGGCCTCCGCACCGGGCACTGAGCCCGGGAGCGGGACTCGACCCACCCCTGACGCCGAGGCGCCGAGCGCGCCCGACGCCGCCGCAGCGGGCAACGAACCCGAGCGCGGCCCTCGGCCCACCGCCGGCACCGGCAAGGACACCGAGCCCGAGCCGGATGAAGCGCCCGCAAGCCGTACCAAGGCCGCAGCCGATGCCGACGAGAAGGCCGACTGCACGCTGACGCCCACCAAGCCGGCGTCCGGCACGGCCAAGACCGGGACCAGGCCCGCGACGCGCCCGGACGCGCCGGGCGAGGGGACCAAGGCCGCGGACGCCCCGGCCTCCACGGCCGACTCCGACGGCGGAGGCGAGGACACACGAACCGTCGCGTTCCGCGCGCCCGACGTTGCCGCGACGGGCCGGAAGCCCACGGCCGCCGCCGCGACGGACACGTCCGGGGACGGCAGCAAGGCGCGTCGCGATGCGAACAAGGCAGCCCGGCCCTCGGCCGGAGCAGAAGGCGCCGACGCGCCGAGCGACGGGTCCGACGCCCGAGGGGGCCAGTACGGCTCCACCGCCAAGGCCACGGCCGAGGGTGACGGCCGGAAGACGCCCGCATGGGCGCGGGAAGAGGAGAGCGACTCCGAGCGGACGAGCCGGTTCGTCGCCCTCAAGCCGCTCGACGCGCCGGCGCCCGCCGCGCCGCGGCCCCAGCCGCAGCCCCAGGCCCCCGCGCCCACGACGCCCAAGCCACCGCTGGATCTGCTGGCCGAGCTCACCAACACCCCTCCCCCGCAGGAGACCCCCCGCCGGACCGCGGTGCGCCGCGTCAAGGTGTGGACGCCGATCCTGTTGCTCCTCGCCGGGGCCTACGTCGGCGCCCAGCTGCTGCGTCCGCTCCCCGCCCCCCGGCTCGTCGCCACGGAGACCGGTCACACCGTCGACGGGCAGTTCTCCATACCCTGGCCCGCCAAGGGCCAGGGGGCCGTCCGCGTCCCCGGCTCCGGCGACATCGGCACATTCGGCGAGCAGAAGCCCGTCCCCACGGCCAGCGTGGCCAAGGTGATGACGGCCTACGTGATCCTCAAGGGCCACCCCCTGCGCAAGGACGATCCCGGTCCCGACATCACGGTCGACGCGAAGGCCGTGGCCGACGGCAACTCCGAGAACGAGTCCCGGATCCAGGGGCTCACGGCAGGAACGAAGTTCAGCCAGCAGGACATGCTCAAGATGCTGATGATCCCTTCGGGCAACAACGCCGCCCGACTGCTGGCCCGCTGGGACACCGGCAGTGACTCCGAGGCCGCGTTCGTGGAGAAGATGAACGCCGCCGCCAGGGACCTCGGGATGAAGGACACCACGTACACGGACCCCAGCGGCCTGGACGCCGGCACCGTCAGCACCGCCACCGACCAGTTGAAGCTGGCCGAGGCGGTGATGAAGGACGAGGTCTTCCGCACGATCGTCGCCATGCCCAGCGCACCCATCAAGGGGCTGGCCCAGCCGCTGGTCAACAACAACGAGCTGCTCAGCGTGCAGAGCCTGAGCGTACGCGGCATCAAGACCGGCTCCAGCACTCCGGCCGGCGGAACGCTGATGTGGGCGGCGTACAAGTCGGTCGGCGACGAGACCCCGCTGATCCTCGGCACGTTGATGGAGCAGCGCGTGGAGGGCCCGGACCCGAACGCGACCAAGAGCCTGGCCCTGGTGCAGACGAACAGCAGGAAGATCATCGAAGCGGTGCGGACGGCCCTGGCGTCCACCCCGCTCGTCCGCCAGGGCGACAGGGTCGGTTACGTGGACGACGGCCTCGGCGGCCGCGCGCCGCTCGTGGCCACCAAGGATCTGGACGTGATCGGCGTTCCGGGCCAGCGCGTGAAGCTCGCCGTCGCCGCGGGTGCCTCGCCGCTGCCGCACCAGGCGAAGGCCGGCACGGAGGTCGGCACCCTGACGGCCGGTGACGGAGAAGGGGCCAAGAGCGTGCCGGTGGCCGTCCAGAACGCCCTGACCGAGCCCTCCGTCGGCACCCGGCTCACCCGCCTCGGCTGAGCGGACCCGCCGCCGGTTCGGCCGTCGTGCCGGGCCGGCGGGCGGGATCCGGGAGGGTGTCAGAGGCCTTGGCCTGGTCTCCAGCTGCGTGAGCGCCAGCGGAGCGAGGGCAGCCTGGCGCCTGGTCGCACCCCATCTGAACGCCCGCCCGGGCTCCCGGGCGCTGGTGGTGGCCCGGGGCAGCATCGGCCCGTACGTCTGCGACATCGCCCGCGCCCTCGGAGCCTCCGACTTCCTCAACGTCGAGCCCGAGCCCGACCCCGAGCCCGAGCCCGACCCCGACCCCGAGCCCGCCCCCGAACACCGCTCCCTCGCCGAGGGATACGGCGCGTGCACCGCCGAGGCGGTCGAGCCGAACCCGCACGGCTTCGACCTGGCCGTCGAGGCCACGGGCCGTGTCGACCAGCCCGCCCTCGCCGTCAGGTCCCTCGCTCCCGAGGGGCTCACCGGCGTCACCCTGCGCATCGCCCGCGACAACGTCCGCGCCCGCATCCCCGGACGCCCTCGCACGATGCGCGCCGCGATGGTGCGTGCTTCCTCGCCGGTGTTGCCTTCGGCGATCACCGGCGTAGCGGCCCCGGACGTTCCCGAGCATCTCGTCGTGGTCGAGGCCGCCGAGGTCCTCGACCGGTCACTGCGGGCGGGACGCGTGCGGGTCCGGGGCCGCAACTCTTCTTGCGTAGCCCGACAGTTGGGCCCGTAGCCTCTCGCGCGGCACGCCCTCCTGGCCGGCCAGGCGTTCGACGAGGTCGGCCCGGGTGGCGGCGAGCAGGGCATGGGCGGTGAAGTCGGCGTCGGTCAGCCCGGGGACCTGCTCCAGCACGGACCGGAGCAGGCCGTGCCACCGCGCGTAGTGCTCCGCCTGGTACAGGCTGCTGCCCCCGCTCTCCTCAAGGGCCAGCGCGAGGCGGCGGTTGTCGAGCTTGAAGCACAGGACGGCGTCGAGCAGGGCGGGTACGCGCTCCTGCGGCGGGGTGGCGGGCCCGAGGGGCGGCGGGCCCGATTCCACGGCCTCCCGGACCGGCTCGAGCCGGGCCTCGTACAGCGCGCGGAGCAGGCCGGCGCGGTCGCCGAAGGCCCGGAAGAGCGTGCCCTTGCCGACGCCGGCCGCCACCGCGATGTCGGCCATCGTGAGGTCCTCGGGGCTCACGCACCGGGCGAAGAGGGCGTCTGCGGCCTCCAGGACGGCCTGCCGGTTTCGGACGGCGTCCTTGCGGGGCTTCCGCTCGTACTCGGGCACGCGGCTCCTCCAATTGAAAAGCGGACCCGGAGTCCGTATTGTCAAAGCGGACCCAGGGTCCACATCTATCGTACGGAGGATACCCATGTCCGCACCCGAATCCGTCTCCCCGGCGGAGCTTTACCGCCGGAGCCTGAGCCTCCTCCTCGCCAAGGACATACCCGGCTGGGTCGGCCTGTGGGCCGAGGAGGGGGTGATGGAGTTCCCGTTCGCGCCCCCGGGCCGACCCGCGAGGCTGGAGGGGAGGGAGGCGATCGCCGACTACATGCGCCCCTACCCCGACCACATCGACCTGCACGACTTTCCCGAGGCCGACCTGCGGATCCACGAGACCGCCGAACCACGGACCGTCGTGGTCGAGATGCGCGGCGTGGGCCGGCTGGTGCAGACCGGCCGCCCCTTCGACATGAGGTACGTCGCCGTCGTCACCACCGAGAACGGCCGCTTCACCTCCTACCGCGACTACTGGAACCCCCTTGCCGCCCTGGAGCCCGGTACCGACTTCGCAGGGAGCAGCCGATGACCACGACCGGCGCCATACCCGTACCCGGCACCACGCTGGTCATCGGTGCCACCGGGACCACCGGCAGCCGCACTGCCGCACAGCTCACGGCCGCCGGTCACCCCGTCAGGGCGGCCAGCCGCAAGGGCACACCCGTGCCGGGCGCCGAGCCGGTCGCCTTCGACTGGTACGACCCCGACACCCACCACACCGCCCTCGACGGCGTCGACCGCGTCTATGTGATCCCGCCCGTGAGCGATCCCGACCCCGCGGCCGTTGTCCTGCCCTTCCTGCGCCGGGCCCGCGCCGTCGGCGTGCGGCGCGCGGTGCTGCTCAGTGCCTCTTCCATCCCGGAGGGCGGGCCGGCCGTGGGCCTGGTGCACCAGGCCCTGCCGGGCATCTTCGACGAGTGGGCGGTGCTGCGGCCGTCCTGGTTCATGCAGAATTTCACCGGCGGCCACATGCATGCCGTCGGCATCCGGACCGACGGAACCCTCCTGACCGCCACCGGCCACGGCCGGGTCGGCTTCGTCGACGCCGCGGACATCGCGGCCGTGGCCGTCCGCGCGCTGACCGACGTACAGCCACCCAACAGGGACCTCGTCCTGACCGGACCGGAGGCGCTCAGCCACGACGACATCGCCACGGTCATCACCGAGGTCACCGGCCGTCCCGTGGTCCATCGCCCGCTGTCCTACGAGGAGATGCGCGACCGACTCGCCGCGCTCATGCCGCAGGAATTCGCCGCGATGCTGGCCGGCATGGACCGGGCCATCGCCGAGGGAGCGGAAGACCGCGTCACCGACTCCATCCAGCGCGTCATCGGCCGCCCCGCCCGCACCTTCCGCGCTGTCGCGGAGCGCGAGCTGGGCTACGGGACTTGACGCCGGGCAGGCCACACGGCGTCCCAACGCGCCGTCGGCCTCGGAAAAAAAACGACGCCGCCTGTCATCTGCGTCGCTTTCATCACCCGCGGCTCCGCTGTGCGCGCCGCTCTCCCCAAGAAGTGCTGACCGGGCGTCGGGCCCGTCGGCGGGGAGACGGCGCGCACGGCCGGTCGTCCGATCCGGCGGAGCCGGGCGGTGTCAGCCTGCGTCTGGCTTGCCCTGCCGTAAGGCGTCGTGGGCGGCCAGTGCGGCGCGCAGCGTCAGCGCATCGGCGCCGCGGGCAGCGTCCAGTCCGGTGAGCTCGGTCGCCTTGCGCAGGCGGTAGTCGACCGTGTTCGGGTGGACCTGGAGCCGGGCGGCAGCCCGGCGCCGGTCCAGGCTGCACGCGAGGAACGCGCGCAACGTGACGAGCAGCTCCGGGCGCGCATCCAGCGGGTCGAGCAGCGCGGCGAGCCCTTCCCTGGCCGGTCCGGGCCGGCTCAGCTGGTACTCGAGCAGCACATCGTCGAGCAGGTACAGTCCGGGCCCTCGGCCGGACGCCTCCGCCACCTCACGTACCTCGCCGACCAGCCGGGCAGCCTCCGCGACGCCTTCCGGTGCTGCGGCTGCCGCCGCAGCCACCAGCTCGGCGCCGCACATCCGGCCGAGCTGTTCGACCAGCCGGGAGATCCGGTCCCGGTCCGCACGGCCGAATTCGGCGGCCGGGGTCTCGTACGGGATCAGTATCAGCCCGCCGTCGCCGGACAGCACGGACAGCGGGACTCCTGTCGTCTGGCGCTGCAGTTCATTGCGCAGCCGCCGGAGTTTGCGGCGCGCGGCGACCGAATGGTTCACGCCGGGCACCAGCTCGTCCGGGTGCGGTCCCACCGAGATGCTCAACACCAGGTAGCAGGGCGGCAGACGGATGCCGGCGCGGTCGGCCGCGACCTGTGGGCTGCCGCCCTCCAGCAGCCGGGACAGCAGCGACTGCAAGGCGACCTGCTCGTCACTGAGCGCCGTCTGCCGCTCCTGTACGTACCCGGCCGCAACCTCGCAGCTCACCAGCCGCAGATACGCGAGCAGTTGGCGCTGCACCAGTAGCACATCGCCCAAGTCGCCCGGTTCGGCGGCCGAGAAGACCTGGGCGGCGCACTCCTCCGCACCCAGGTGATAGGCACCGACCACGGCCTCCAGCGGCACGCCCTCGTCGGCACGCCGGGCCGAGGACTCGCGGATCGCCGCCGCTTCAGCCTGCCCCGGCAGTTCGCCGGTGACGAGGACCGCGGCGAAGCTCCGGATGCCGCGGGTCACCTGCTTGGCGATGTCGCCGCCCAGGTGTTCCGCCGGCAGCGTTCCGTAGACGGGCAGCCGCTCGACGAGCCGGACCATCACCGCACGCTCCAGCGCCCCGGCGGCGTCCTGGAGCCGCTTGTGGACCGGCACGCCGCCGAACTGCGGCACCGGGTCCCGTTCCACGGCGTTGGATCCGGTCACAATCCACCTCGCACATCTCTGTTCCCCGCCCCGGAGACTTGGCCGCATACCGGCCCCATGATGTTTCCGGGACATCACCTACTGGTTGGTAACACTACTGGCCGGTGGATGGCCAGATGCGGCGGACCGCGGCCGCATCGTTCCGCAATTGCCTGCCGGGGGCCGCCCGCCCCGGCCTGACGCGCCGATGTACGGGACCTTGTGTCGGCGCGTCACCCCCCACCCGGGAATCGAGGAACGCATGACCAAGGCAACCGTTCGCCTGATCTCCGTCGCTGTCGCCACCGCGGCGGCCATGACCGCCGCGCCGGCGGCCACCGCCGCCGAGTCCACGCAGGCAGCAGCGACGGCAACGGCAAACGACCCGTTCTACGCCTATGGCGGCAGCCGGCCCCTGTCCGCGTTCGCGCCGGGCACGGTGCTGAAGACCCGGACGCTGCAGTACCACCTCGTCGGCATCCCCACGCCCCTGAAGGCAGTTCAACTGCTCTACCGCACCACCAACGCCCAGGGCCGCCCCGCGGCCAACGTGACCACGGTGGTGCGCAGCCCCACGGGTGACCGTAGCAAGGCGGTGTCCTACCAATCGTTCTACGACTCGCTCAGCCCGGAAGACGGACCGTCCCGGGCGATCGCCGGCGACGTCACCCTGGGCGGCCTCATCCCGAACGTTGAGGCCCTCTTCCTGGCACCACTGCTGACGCAGGGCTACGACGTCGTCATCCCGGACACCGAGGGACAGCGAGCGAACTTCGCCGCGGGGCCGGAGTACGGGACGAACACGCTGGACTCGATCCGCGCCGCAACCAAGTCGGTGCAGACCGGACTGACTTCCTCCACCGCCTTCGGCCTCATGGGCTACTCCGGCGGTTCCATCGCAACCAACTGGGCGGCCGCGCTCGCGCCGAGCTACGCGCCGGACGTCAACCGCAAGCTGGTCGGGTACGCCGAGGGCGGCCTGCTCGTGGACCCGGCACACAACCTGAAGTACGTGGACGGCTCACTTGCGTGGTCGGGTGTCATCCCCATGTCGGTCATCGGGGTCTCCCGCTCGTACGGCGTCGACCTCAAGGCCTATCTCAACGGCTACGGCCTGGAGGTGTACAAGGAGCTGGAGCACGGCTCCATCCTCGACGCCCTCGGTCATTACCCCGGGCTGACCTGGAAGAAGATGGCGAAGCCGGAGTACGCCGACCCCAACTCGATTCCCGCGTTCCTGGAGGCGGTGAACAAGCTCAACCTCGGCTCCGCCGCCACCCCGACCGTCCCCGGATTCATCGCCCAGGGCAACGCGGGCATCTTGGAAGGGACCTTCGGCAACCACCCGGGAGTCGGCACCGGCGACGGCGTCATGGTCACCGGAGACGTGCGGGCGCTCGCCCGGCAGTACTGCGCCACCGGCGGCACCGCCGTCAAGTACAGCCAGTACGAGCTGCTCAGCCACACAGGCGCGCCCGTCGTCTGGGCGCCTGTCGCGCTGGGCTGGCTGGGTGACCGCTTCGCCGGCCGGACGGCCCCGTCCGACTGCGGCCGCATCCCCGCAGGCAACTCCCTGGTACCGGAGGAGCCCGCGCCGCTGTCCTGACATTCGTGCGAGGTCCTGCCACGCCGCATCCGCACGGCAGGACCTCGCACGAGCCACCAGGCCGAGGACGTCAACGTGTGCTGTACCGAGTGCGGACCGGGGTGCGTTGGGGGATCTCCGCCACCACCTCACGCCCCACCCCAACCCACCACCCACCACCGCGCACAACGGGTCAGCAGATCCCCAGATCCGCTGACGACGCCGGAGGGGCCGATGACCGGGAACTGACCTGCCGGTCGTTAAGCGACGAGTTCATGAATACTGCTGGCGGTCAGCCAGAGTCCGGCCAGCATCGAGAGGGTGACGATGAGCTGGTCCTGGTGCTGCTCGAGCCAGGTCCGCAGGGCGTTCAGCCGGGCCTGGGCGGGGCCCGGCGCCCAGACGGTATACGTCTCCATGACCAGGAGGCTGAGGGTGGCCAGAAGGCAGTAGCCGGTCAGGGCGAGCCAGTCGGAGAGGGAGGAGAGGTCGGCGGCGACGACCGTGGCGGCGCCGGCACCGACCAGGGCCCAGGGCTGGAGCAGCCAGGCGAGTGCGGCAGCAGTGCCGAGCGAGGCGTCGTCGATGCGGGCCGTCCAGCGCGGTGGCCGGTGCGGGCGGGGCGGCTGCCGGTGCCGATAGCCGCCGAACAGCACCAGGCCGACGCCGATGGCCAGCTTGGCGGCGACCGCCGCGGTCGACGGCGTGCTGTGGTGGACGGGCGGCGTCCCGCCGGTCAGCAGCACCACACAGGCGATCACCACGACCAGGTTGGCCAGCCAGGACAGCAGAAAGACGAGGCCCTTGCGAACGCCGCGCCGCGACGCGAGCAGCAGGATGAAGCCGCTGTTGTGCAGCGGTCCGAGGGTGATGGCCGTGCCGATCACGACCAGGTCGACGACCATCGACACAACCGCTCCCGGAGGTGAGGCCCGCCCGGGATTCCCGGACGGGCGTTTTAGGCGGGCGTGCCCGGCGGGCAGGGCTGCCAGCGGCGCGCGGCGCCGCATCCCGACTCTGCGGCCCTCGGCCCGACAGATCAAACAAGCCACGCGTCGACCCCCCCGAACGCCTCGGCCCTGTCACGCACAACGGGCCCTGCCACGGACCACAGCAGGACGAACAATCCCGCCCGGCGCCGGCGTGCCGGACCAGAGACGGATCCCGAGAGCGGTCAGCGGCGGGTGCGGCGGACCACCGCTCCGCTCAACAGGCGCAGTGGGTGCAGGCCGGTCGGAAGCGGCCCCTCGCGGTTCTCCGCCAGGGTGTTGTCGAACGGGTCGCCGACGCCGCCCATGGTCGGCCCGATACCGGCTTTCGGTAGGCGGCTCGTCCTGACCGCCCCGGAGTCGAGCGGCTGATCGACCGGGCGCGGCGCCCCACAGCCGGCGTACCTGATGCCAGCCTTGACCACCGGGTGGGCGTGTCGGAGTGCTCGTCAGAATCATGGCTTCCGGCTGAAAGTCACTCACAGATCGTGCTGCTACCACCCCAGACGGCTTGAGCGCCACACACTCGGTATGCGACGGAGCGTCTCCAACTGCCTCGACCGAGAGGAACGCCGTGCCCTGCTCGCCGCTGCTCGTGAAGCCCATGAGGGAAGAACTCACGGAGATCGGCTTCACCGAACTCCTCACAGCCCAAGACGTCGACCACGCCATGGAGGAGGCCAAGACAGGCCTGACCCTGGTCGCTTGAACGCAGTCTGGGACTGCGCCGCCGGCATGGCACGACCCGGTGTCCGGATCGCTCTCGAGGACGGCGCCCCACAGCCAGGCCGCGGGCAGCCTCTCGGCCGGTGCGACGGCCAGAGCCTCGGCGACGGTGTCGCCAACGCCAACGCCAACGCCAACGCCAACGCCTTCGGCGCGGGCGCCCTGCGCGCATCCAGGCGGCGGCCGTGATACGCGGCCGCCCGCGCCGCCGCGCCCGCGAGGTGTTCGCCCCCACTGCCCCGGCCCCTTCCCGGTCAACCCGGACGACGAGCCCTGCCTCCGGCCGCGGGACCACTCGTAGGCGATCCCGAGCGCGACGAGGGACCTTCGTCTGATCGTGTGTTCCCACCAGGGAATACACCTGCTCATGACGACGGGTGACGCGTGTCGAGTGGCGTGCGCATGTGCGCTCCTCTGTGATGACTCCGACAGCTCGTCCGCACCGGACACTGACGCTGGAAGAGGAGCATCACCATGACACCGCAGGCACCGGCCCACCGACCCCGCCCCTTCAGGAAGCGGCTGATGGCAGCCGCGCTGACCCTCGGCACTGTCGGCGCCCTCGCCGCCGCGTCGCCGCCCTTGTCCGGGGAGCCAGGGGAGGCGCCGCAGCAGCATCAAGGCTTCCGGGAGACCGATCTCGTATCCGACATCCCGGGCAGGGCAGAGGTGACCGATCCCAATCTGGCCAACCCTTGGGGCCTGGTGACCACCCGCTCCGGAGAGCTTTTCGTCGCGGACAACCACACCGACAAAGCCACGACCTACTCGGGCGGCCAGAAGGGGAAGCCGGTCGAGATCCTGTCCCGGGTCGTGTCGTTCCCGACGGACGGCGCACCGACCGGGGTCGTGCGCAATGACAGCGACGACTTCGAGTTCAGCGGCTTCGGGAAGACCGGTCCCGCCCGCTTCCTCTTCGCGGGTGAGCACGGCGACCTGTTCGCGTACAACCCGGACGTGTCCCAGACGGACGCTGTCCTGGTCGCCCACGAGGACAGCGGCGACGAGACCGCCATCTTCAAGGGGCTGGCAGTGCTGGGCGGCAGGCACGGGGCCGAGAAGGACGGGGAGCACGGGAAAGACGGGGAGCACGGGGAGCACAGGAAGGAGGGGGAGCACGGGAAGGACCATGAGCACGGGGAGGACCGCGAGCACGGGGAGCCACGGGTGCTCGTCGCGAACTTCCGTGACGCGCGTATCGACATCTTCAACGAGGACTTCGAGCTCGTGCCGTCCAATGGCGCGTTCCAGGACCCCAGCCTTCCCGCCGGGTTCGCGCCGTTCGACGTCAAGGAAATCGGCTCCAAGGTGTTCGTCACCTACGCCTTGCAGGACGATGAGAAGGAGGACGACACCCCCGGTCCGGGCAACGGCTTCATTGACGTGTTCGACAAGGACGGGAAGCTGCTGAAGCGCTTCGCGAGCCGGGGCGTGCTCAACTCGCCCTGGGGCCTGGAGGTGGCCCCCAAGGGATTCGGGAAGTTCTCCGGCGACCTGCTCGTCGGCAACTTCGGAGACGGCCGCATCAACGTCTTCGACCTGCACAGCGGCGCGTTCAAGGCGACCCTGGAGGACCACGAGGGGCACCCGATCGCGATCCCCGGGCTGTGGGGGCTGCAGCGCGGCACCGACAAGTCCGGCGGCAAGGAAGCCGTCTGGTTCGCCGCGGGAATCAACGACGAGAACAACGGACTGCTCGGAGTCCTGCGCGCCGAACACTGACCACCCCCACCCCCACCCCCACCCCCGTCCCGAGACGAGTACGAGTCCGGGGCGGGGACCCACAGCCGCGGTCACAGCCCTGCGGGCCGATCACCAGCCAAGCCCTGGCCGCTCCCTTCCGGTAGTCCGTAGCCCGCTGGCTTGCCGGTGTGACCGGTACGGCCCGCGTGGTTCAGGCACCGCACCGTCGGGCATCCTCGCCGTCCGCCGGGCCGGAACCGTCGGGGCACGAGGTGCACTCGGGCTCGTACACCGGCCCGCTGCCCGTACGGTCGGAGGCCGGCACCCAGTCGGACGGGCTCAGCACCCACCCGATCACACCGGCACCGCCTTCACGGACAGCTCCGCCGAGCCCCCGTTCCCCCGGATCGACCCGCTGCGCCCCCCTGCCCGCCGGTCGGCGACCGCGGCCACCAGGAACAGCCCGCGCCCGCCGTCCCCCTCCGGCTCCGAAAGCCCCCACCCGGCCGGCGCCTTGTGCAGCTCCGCGTCCGCCACGCCCAGGTGTTCGGCCGCTGCGAGCCGAAGACCGGCATCGCGCCGTTCACGAACCTGGTCACCCAGGTCATGACCCAGGATCCCTACGCCACCGCAAAGCGGGTCTTCGGGATCGTCGACAGCGGTAAATCCGACCGCGGTCAGAAGGCCGCCGCCCGGCTGAGCGCCGCCTTCCCCAACGCCGTCATGGTCCACACCCCGGTCCACGCCTCCTGGTTGAACCAGGTGGTGATCTGCCGGCCCCGCGCCGAGGGCAAGGCCTGTTCCTCCCGCCGCAGGCATGGTGGCTCCGCGGCTCAGTCTGGCCGGCCGTGCCAGTGGATACGCGCAGTCCCGGCGTCAAGATCGATCCCTGTCTTCTTGGGCGCGCCGTCCTGCTCGTCATCTCGCAAGACGAGTGCGATACGGCGTTGTTCCAGCTGGACGAGCTTGCTCGGATAGATCAACGCATGTAGTTCCTCGGTGGCCGTCGCACCCACACCTCGGCTGCCGAACTCACGTTCCGTCAAACGACCGGGCAACCAACCGTGCTGCTGGCCTTGCTGAACCAGCTTCCGCAACGCGGCCAGAACGAACAGTGGTACCACGATGACGAGTACGACAAGGGGGCTTGTCAGTAAGCGCAGCATGCGCTGACAACGAGCGGTGAGGCTGCCACATTCCCACATTCCTTCGCGAGATCAGTTGTCCTGATCCGTCTGGTGCTCCTTCTGCCCATGCGCCGGCTGTCAGACAGCCTGCACCGGTGCCGGGTGGGTTCTCTCCTCCCCGTCCGGCCGGTGAAGCACGTGAGATCCGTCGCCGTCCTCGACGAGGAGTCCGGTCCCGCTGATGGGGTGCCTGGGAACGGCCGGAGGTGCTTCTCGCGGCCCCTCGTCCGCGTCGTGATCGCGCTGCGGCGCAGGCGGGCGCCGGACCTCCAGTCGTTCAGTGTGCACTGGCTCTTCGAGCCCTGGAGACAGCGAATGCTGCTCCCTCCGGGTGGCGGGCCGGGCCTTCCGGGCTGGGTTTCCCGGGCCGGGCCCGGCCCGCCGTGTTGTCCGGCGGTCAGCGGAACCGGTGCAGGTTCTCGCCGAGGAAGGCCTCCAGGGTGCGCGGGGCGCGCCCGGCGAGGCGGAGGAAGGTGTCGTCCGGCGTCTCCTTGCGGACCACCGCGAGCTGCTGGATCTCCACCACATGGGTGGCCAGCCAGTCCGGCATCCCGGCCCGGCCGACCAGGTGGGCGTACAGCTCGGACGGGCTGAGGTCGAGGTAGCGGATCGGCTTGCCGAGCAGCTCGCCCAGCAGTGCGGTGAGTTCCGGGTGGCTGTAGGCCCGCCCGCCGGTGAGTGGGTACGTGCCGCCGGTCAGCTCCGGGCGGGTGAGGACCGCGGCCGCGGCGTCGCCGATGTCCCGGACGTCCACGTAGTTGCACCGCGCCCGGCCCATCGCGCCGTGCACCAGCCCGCCGGTGGCGATGCCGGGCGCCAGGAGCAGCAGCTTCTGCATGAAGGCGTACGGCCGCAGGATGGTGGTGGTGATGCCGCAGGACCGCAGCCGCTGTTCGACCAGGTGGTGGCCGCGAGAAACCGCGACGGGGGAGTCCGGCTCGGCGGCGGGCGCGGAGACCTTGACGATGTGCCCCACGCCGCTGTCGACGGCCGCCTCGATCGCGTTCAGCTCGTACTGGACCTGGTGCGGGCCGTTGGCCATGGCGAGGAAGAGCTGGTGCGCGCCGAGGAAGGCTGCCCGCAGGGACTCCGGGTCGGCGGCGTCGGCCGGGAGGGTCGAGGTCCGGGCGAGCGTCTGCTCGTCGAGTGCGGCGGCCAGGCGGGCGGGGTCGCGGCTCAGGGAGCGGGTCGGTGCGCCGAGGGCGGCGAGGCTGCGCAGGGTGGCGCCGCCGGTGGCGCCACTGGCGCCCATGATGACGATCACGACGTCTGCCTTTCGGGTCGGGGTGTGGTGGGGAGCCTGTGCTCCGGTGCGCGGGTCGGGCGGCTGCCGCGCCAGCGCCATGTGGTGATGGTGGCCGCGATCGCCGAGGAGACCGGCAGGTCGACCGGCAGCCGGCGCGGCCACGGGCTGTCGGTGAGGCCCGCAACCTGCGGCAGCCAGCGCGAGGCGGCGAGGCCGATGGCCAGGCCGAGCGCCGCGGCGGCCAGACCCAGGGCGGCGGCCGCGAGCGAGCGCGGGGTCCGGGCGGCCCGGGTGCGGACGGGACGGCGCCGCAGCGTGGCGCCGAGGGCGGCGGCCACCAGAGCGGAGGTGCCGCCGATGGTGGTGAGCGCCGCGGCCACCAGCTGTGGCTGCCGGGTGACGGCTCCGCCGAGACCGGCCATCACGGCGGGCATGGCGTAGGCGACCAGGACCTCGCGCCACAGGACGAAGGACGGGGGAGCGCCGGGAGCCTTCTTGCTCATGGTTGTCCTCTCTGACTGATTGATTAGGTGCCTAAGTATTTATGCTTAGGTACCTAACTATTAGGCTTGAAGGGAGGCGGGCCGTCTGGCGGCCCGCCCGAGTGTGGGGTCAGTCGGCGGTGAGGGCGTCGATGCCTGCGACCACCCGGGCCAGCAGGTCGAGGAAGGTGGCGCGTTCCTCGGGGGAGAGCCCGCCGACCAGCGCCTGCATCCGGGTGAAGTGCTCCGGTGCCAGGCTGCGCAGCTTGTCGGCGCCGCGCGCGGTGAGGATCACCACGTTGCCGCGCCCGTCCTCGACGGACGGCCGGCGGGCCACCAGACCCTCCCGCTCCAGGCCGTCGACCAGGCCCGTCACGGTCGCCCGGGAGACGCCGAGGCTCTCCGCGAGCTGGGAGGGCGACTTCTCGCCGCCGTGGTCCTCCAAGTCGGCCAGCAGTCGGTAGCGGCCGGTGGAGAGGCCGAATCGGCCGAAGTGCGCCTCGCCGGCCTGACCGATCCGGGCGCCTGCCGCCATCAGCCGCGCCGCGACCAGGATCGACTGTGGATCGGCCGTGAGGCCGTAGCGGGCGATCTGGCGGCGGGCCTGGTCGAGGGTGGGGGCGACGGGGCCGGTATCGCGATGCTGGGTCACGAGAAGTAATATGGCGCCTAATTAGCCTCCCCGTCAAGCGGAGCCGGGGGGCTCCTGGGCGGTGGAGCGATCCCGGGGCGGCGTGCTTGAGGACGATCCGGACCACTGCGCCGGGCGGTGGCCGGCCTACCGCCATGTCCTGCACCGGTCCCACGGCGCCGCCTGACCTCGCCCCCGGGGTCAGGCGCCGCCCGAACTTCGGCGGCGGCGCACTCCAGGCAGGCGCCGGTCCCGGTGCGGGCAAGCTCGGTCAGCGCCTGGTCCACGTCGGGCTCCGGCCCGCGCGCAAGGGCGTGGGGGGCGTCCGCCCGTGTGCTGTGGCCAGGCCGGCGCCCGCCTCGTAAGGGGGCCTGGATAGCCGCGCCTCCGCCCGCAGGACCCTGTGAACCGCCGTGCCCCTGGGGCTCGACCATGGATCCCCGGCGTCGCTGATCCTGCTCGTTTCCCTCAACACCACGGCCGAAAGTGACCGTGATGGACGCCCGCGTTCCCATGCGACGTCCGGTGCGGGTCCGGCGACGCGGGGTGTGTGATGGTTTGTCAGCCGGGGTGGTCTACGCGGACTGGTGTGCGAGGGCTGTCAGGGCGCGCTGGCCGGAGCGCATGGCCAGGGCGTGGTTGATGTGGAAGACCGGCCGTGCGATGGGCATCCGGCGTCGGACGGCGGCTTTTTGGACGGTGACGTGTTCGGTGAAGTGGGCCACGCTGCCATGGGGTTTGCCGGGTTCCACGGTCCAGCCGACGGTGCCCGCGATGTCGCCGTCGACTGCTGCTTTAAGGACGCGCTCGGCTGGGTCTGCCACGACCGCGGTCATCCGGGCGGTCAGTGAGTAGAGCAGGACGGACTGGATGACGACTACGCATGCGTGCTCGCCGGTCTGCCGGACGGAACGGAAGCCGGTCCACCATGTGGGGTAGGCGCCGACGTCGGCAAGTTTTGCGTACATCGCATCCGGTGAAAGCAACGCCTTCCAGGAGCCGGTGAAACGGATGTGATGTCGGTTCATGCGGTGGTTCCTGTCGGCAGTGGAGCGGAAGGAGCGGGCAGGTGGTTGCGGGTCCGGGCGAAGAACGCAGCCGTGCCCAGCAGCCACATCGCGAGGAACCAGGCGGGGCCGAGCAGCAGGTAGCCGTCGGGGATGTCGGTGGGGGTGAATCCGGCGGTGAAACCGATCTGTGTGGGGCCGTAGGCGGGCAGGAACTGCAGCCCGTCCTTGTCTGCTTCCCGGTTGCTCACGGGGTTTGCAGCATGGTGTCGAGGAGGCTGGCCATGATGATGACGAAAAGGCCGGCCAGTTCGTTTCGCAGGAACGCGCCGAGCAGGATGCCGATGCCGCCGTAACTCAGGGCGGCGGTGAACAGGGCCAGCGCCAGGAGCACTGGCTGGACCGGGTCCCAGTACCAGCACACCACGGCGGTGGCGTACGCGGCGCTGAGAGCGCAGGCGGCCGTCATCGCGGTGACCTTGGACACCGGCAGATGGGCGCGTGAGAATCCGGCGAGCGCGAGCCGGCGGTCGAAGGCGAGGGCCTTGAAGGTCGTCATGAACATCATGAACCCGACGGCGGTCCCGGAACGAGGAACCGTGCCTCTCCGAGCCGTCCGAGGCCGGGGACACCGACCGGCCACGAGCCGCCTGATCAGCGCCGGTGGTCTTCCGCCACCCGCTGCGATTCCAGCGACTACGTCTGGACGTCGCCGCCGGGTGGGATGCCGATTGTGCGTTACGAAGTGCAGCGGCGCGGGTCTCCCACCGGGCCCGGCCCCTCCCTCGTAGCCAGCCGCCAGCGAAGCAGCCAGAGCCGGAAAGCGAAGCGAACCGCGCCCACCAGGCTGCAAAGCAGCCTGGTGTCGCTGCCGCGTCGGAATGGGGGTACTTGGGATCCAGCGCCACTCGGCAGGCCGCTACCCAGCAGCCACCACCTGGCCGGCCGTGACCTGAGGACGGTTGGGGAGCAGCGACGCGAGGTTTTCCCGTACGAAGTCCGCCGCCCTCTTGACCGACTCTTCGGCCCCGGCTCGGTCTTCAAAGACGCTGGTAGAGACCATCACTCCGTCCCCGGCGTCAACCCAGTAGTAAGCCACGAAACCAGGGACTTGGCGGAGGAGAGACACGAATCCCTCGTCCACTCGGCGTCCCGCCTCGGCAGGGTCAGTCACCCCTTCGTACCGTCGCATTACCGCGTACATAGCTGATCTCCTCATGGAGCCCAAGGTCACCTTGCGTGAAACGACCTACCCGCATCGCGCGTCTCTCGCCCGGGGGACGTCCGGAAGTGACCCGGATAGGCGCATTGGTGATCCAAACCGCAACGTCGTCGCGACGGCTGAACCGCGGTCGATCCTGAGCGACAGGCGACCGACCAGGCCGCGCCGAGCGTCCCTTCGAGGTACTCCGAGCGCGAGTCGTCAGCGGCACCTGCGGGTGTCGAGCCGGGCCGGCCTTGCGCGTCGGGTTGGGTGCATTGCGAGCCACCTCGGCATACAGCCGTGCCGCCGTTTGCCGGGTCCCCGTCAGGTTCGTGGAAGTCCGCCACGGCGGCGTGGCGGGGCAGTGAGGTGTTAGGCGCGGCGAGAGCCGTCAGCCCGGCGCGTGCTTGGCGTATGCAGGGCCGCGATGGCGGCCTGGACCTGGTACTCGCCCAGGTGAGCCCGTCGATCTGGGGCGGAATCAGCCGCCGCCTCTGTGGAGGAAGAGGAGAAGGCTGTTCGCTTGGGCGGGGGCCAGGTCAACCGGAACTTCCAGGGGAGGCGGTCTCCCCTCGGCAATGGCGAGGAGGCAGGCCTCGGCCTGTTCGGGTGGGACGCTGTCGAGGATTTCATTGATCAGTTTCATCATCTCTTCGTCAGAGAGCGTCTCCGGATCGCTGGGGTTCTTCGGCGTATTGTCCATTTCCGGCCTCACCGCGTAGTCATGTGATCGAACTCGGCCTGACACTGCCTGGTGTCCGTTCGGCTGCCGGCGTGGTCAGGTCTGTTCTGTTACCAGCCCGGACGAGTCCCAACGAGTCCCACGCCTGGGTCTGAACCGGCGTACGGGCGGCGGGGTCCGCGTGGCCCGAGACACCAAGCGGGGGAGCCGGGACCACAGCCGTCCCGGCTCCATCACCTCGCCCGGAGGAGGCCCGCCCGATGCTGCTCGACCGACGATTGCCCAAGCGCTCCTACGCGCACGAGTATTGCCGGCACCACTACGACAAACCTCGGCGGCGGGGACGGCTTCCCCCACTCCAGATCCCACACCCCGTCACCAACGCCTGCAGGTTTCAGGGCCGACGACATCCAGGTCCGAGAGCCTTGGGTACGGGGGGAGTGACGTGGGTCGTGGGACTCCGGGCTGCCGGGCCGGCGGCTGGTGTGGTGCAGGTCGTCGATGAGCGCCTGGAGGTCGGGTTGCCAGGGTGTGGTGGCCGGCCGATGATGCTGATATTCCGGTGCGATGGGGTTTTAAAGGTCCCGGCGGCTTCCGAGCTGGCCGTCGCGTCCACCGGTTGGATCGCATTCCCCACAAGGGTCACGTCGGGATGACGTCACGTTCAGGCCGTGAGGCCCATTAAGTGATCGACTGACTGGTTCCGTCAGGCAATATGCAGACGGTGCCCCCGTAGGAGATGGACGTGATCTGTCCGCCCGCGGCGGTGCACTCGTCTCCGGTGATGGCCGGAGACGCAGCGGCCTGAGCGCTGACAGCGCCGATGGCGCTCATGCCGGCAAGGGTTGCTGCGGCCAGGGCGAGGCCCAGCATTCTTCGCATACGCATGACCTTCTCCTCTCAGGCGCCAAGTTCGGCCCTTGGGAGGGACAAGTCTCAGGGCCGACGGCGCCCTCCTACTCAGCATGGGCGATACACAGGAGGCCCGCGAGGCGAGCCGGGCGCCGCAACACCTGCGCACCGTGAGCGCCGAGCCAGCGGAGCCCCGCAAAGGCCTGAATCTGAGGGGACGGCCGACGGGGCCTGTACGGCTGAGCCCTGCCCGGCCCCCCAGGACGCGGTCCTGGTCCGCCCAGATCAGCGCGGACCGGGTGGTGGACCGTGACGGTGTTCTCCTGCACCCGCTGCGCTCGATGCGGCTGCGCCGGGCACGTCACCGTTGACGACGTGCCCGGCTTCGGCAAGGACGACCCTGGGGCGGCCGGATGATCTGGATTGCCGCCCGACCGGGTCCCCGCCCGCTGGTCGGGCGGCGCGAGTTGGACCGCAGCACGGGCTGAACCGTTGGCTGGACACCCGACGCCGTCCGCGCCCGCAGGGCCGTCTGATCTCAGGGGTTGCCGGCGGCTGAGGGCTTCGGAGGTGGCACACTCCGCGCGGGTTACGGTGCGGGCGAGCTCGGTCAGCGTGTGTTCAGTTGACGGAGGGTGGCGGTAGTCGGGTGTGTCTGAAAAACGGGGTTTGCGGCGGCCGGGATGTGCCGAGGAATGGGTCATGGCTGAGGACATTGCGGCTCAGGCCGCGGATGCGGCACGCGTCTACTACAACGCGCCTGACGTCGACGGCTTCTACACCCAGGCGTGGGGCGGGGAGGACATTCACATCGGGGTGTACGCAGATGTGCGGGAGGCGGTCGGCGTGGCATCCGGGCGCACGGTCGAGCGGCTGGCTGCGAAGGTGGCTGACGCGCTCGGTCCCGACAGCACGGTGCTGGACATGGGGTCCGGCTACGGAGGCGCGGCCCGCAGACTGGCCGGGGAGTTCGCCTGCCACGTCGTGGCCCTGAACATCAGCGAGGTGCAAAACCGCCGGCACCGAGAACTGAACTCCCGGCGCGGCCTCGACGGGCGCATCGAGGTGGTGACCGGTTCCTTCCACGACATCCCTGCCCCCGACGGGAGCTTCGATGTCGTCTGGTCCCAGGAGGCCCTGTGCCACAGCGGCGACCGGCCCCAGGCGCTGCGGGAGGCCAGGCGCGTTCTCAAGCCCGGCGGCCGCCTGGTCTTCACCGACGTCATGGCCGCCGAGGGCGCCCCTGAGGGCGAGGTACGCCCGCTCGCGGAGCGCTTGACCATCAGCGGATTCGCCACGCCGGGCTTCTATGAGGAGCAACTGCGGGCGCTCGAGTTCTCCGACACCGGCTTCGAGGATCTCAGCGATCACATGCTGACTCACTATGAACGCCTCGTCGACGAGCTCCGGACACCGACACCGGGACTCGTCGACTCCGTCAGTGCCGAGTATCGGGACCGCCTGGAAAGGAACCTGCCCCAAGTCGCTGCCGCCTGCCGCAAGGGCCACCTCAGATGGGGCATGTTCCACGGCCGCCGCAGGTGACCGGCCCCTCCCACACCAGCGCACCCCTTGCGTAGCGCCCGGACCCTGCCGGCCGCGTCCGGAGCGCCGGTGTGCAGGCGGCTGTGACGTCGGTCATCGGCGGCGGGGCTTGGGTCGCCACAGGTCAGCTGCTCCTCACCGACAACGAGTGCATCTTCGGCCGGCTCGCCGTCTTCGCCGCAGCGAGCGCCGACGGCCGCACCACGACCGGGGTGACGGCCGAGGAACTCGCCAGCCGGTGGCCGGCTGAGCGCAGCAGAGCGCTGCACTTCACCATGCGGGCCGAGTGCAGCGCTCCTTCCGCGTTCCCCTCGGCCCGGACCGGGCCGCGCGGTGCCTCGGCGTGCGCAGGGTCGACTTCGACGCGGTGGTTCGCCTCGGGGTGGTTGCGGCCGGTGGGGTGGGTGGAGGTGGACTACAAGCGGCAGGGCAGCGTGGCGAATCTCCCTCTCATCCTCCCCGGCATTTCCGGACCGGCCCGGTTCTGCCGGGAGTCGGAGCAGTTCCTGCTCCGTGTCTTCGACGGCGGCCGGGCCGGGCTGCGGGCCGGTGGTCCAAGGGCTGGGCGTACGGCGAGGACGCGGCCTGGGCCGACCTCGCGGTGCTCGACCACACCGCCCCGGCCGCCGGCGGGGACGCGGCTGGCCGAGGCGGTCGCCGTCCTCTTCCTGGACCGCCTGCCGCGCGGAGGCCGGCGGAGCCGTCGCCACCCACCCGGCTACCGGCCGACCGGTTCCGCCGCAGGCTCCGGGCGGCTGGTGATGGGGGAGGGGACGGCCGGGGCATGCCGGAGCAGGACGGCCACCAGCACAGCCACCAGCACAGCCACGACGGCCAAGGCGGCGGCGCCGCACCGCAGCGTGAGGTGGAGCCCGTCGAGGAACGCGCCGTCCGCCGCGTCGCGCCACCGAGGTCCGGCGCCGGGCCGACCGACTGCGGCGAGTTGGGGAGACGGCAGAACCCCCGGCCGCCCCGAAGCGGGTATCCGTCCCCTTCGGGGCAGCAGCAGGCGCTTCTCGGCGCCTGGGGTCGACGAGGTCAGATCTGGGCGCGGATCTCCGTCGCGGTGCGGTCGCCGGAGGCGACTGCCGCGTTCAGGGTGGAGTTGTCGACGTCGGTGTGTTCGCCCGCGAAGTGGATGCGGCCTTCCTGGATCCCTTCGTAGCCCGCGATCGAGGTGTACTGACCGATTTTGTAGTAGTGGTAAGCGCCCAGGTGCCAGGGGCTGATCGACCAGCGGTCCTCGTACTCCGTGTAGGTGTAGGTGGCGGTGGTGCCGGGGTACGGGAGCCGGCAGACCGGGCATCCGGGCCGACAACCAGCCCATCCCGTGCCAACCAAGCGCGCCAGATCGCTACGCGCTCCTCGTTTTTCGGCGTCCTGGGAGCGTCTTGGGCCGGTACCCGCACGCGAGGACGACCGGAGCAGGCTTCGGGACCGACCCGCAGGCGGGACAGATCGCTACGCGCCGCCCATTTCTTGGCGTCCGGCGGTCGTCCGGGGCGGATCTCTGCGCGCTTTCGTTGCGATTGCCAGTCGCTGCGGACGGCAGGAGACTGGTGATATCAGCGTGGCCCCGCCGTTGGAATCCGGGCTGCTCGGTGCCAAGCGCCTATCCCGCTGCTGTCACATCAGGGGGCACCTGCTGTTTCCTCGAGCCTTTCCCGGCCGGGAACTCGAGCAGTGATCTGAGAACATCCAAGCATCAACTGATGAATTGTTAACCAACGGTCCTCTTCTTGCAGGAGGTGCCCCATGAGCGGGACCCGACCAATCAACTGCATCATTCCCCCGTACATTCTCGACAAGCTCCTGGAGAGCGAAGACCACGAGGTGCGCCAGGCCGCCTTGGACACCCTGCTGACCACTGCGCGCCTGCGGGGCGAGCGAGCGGTCCGGGCGTCCCTCGCCGGCGCGGCCGCCACCGCCGGCAACGGCCGGCGCACCGTCTTCGACTGCGAGCAGGGGGTCTCCCTCCCCAGCGCTGTCCTGGTCAGGCCGGAAGACGGACCGGAGTTCTCGGACCCGGCCGTCAACCAGGCGTTCGACGGACTCGGCCTGACGCGCGATTTCTACAAGGAGGTGTTCCAGCGCAATTCGATCGATGACCGGGGGATGCGTCTGGACGGATACGTCCACTTCGACGTGAAATTCAACAACGCGTTCTGGGACGGACGTCAGATGGTCTTCGGAGACGGGGACGACAAGGAGTTCAGCAACCTCACGGGATCGCTCTCCGTGATCGCACACGAGTTGACGCACGGGGTCACCGAGAACACCTCGGAATTCGAGTACCACAATCAGTCCGGGGCCCTGAACGAGTCGATGTCGGACGTCTTCGGGTCGCTGGTCAAGCAATGGTCGCTGAAGCAGACGGCCGAGGACGCGGACTGGCTGATCGGGGCTGAGGTGTGGACCCCGGGAATCGCCGGCGACGCCCTGCGCTCGATGAAGGCGCCGGGGCAGGCGTACAACAATCCGCAGTTCGGGAAAGACCCCCAGCCCGACCGTATGAGCAAATTCATGCATCTGCCCGACACCCCTAGAGGGGACTTCGGTGGGGTGCACTTCAACTCCGGCATTCCGAACAAGGCGTTCTTCCTGGCGGCCATGGGCATCGGCGGATTCGCATGGGAGGCTGCGGGGACCATCTGGTACGAATCGCTCAAAGCCTCCAGCAAGGATGCCACTTTCCAGGATTTCGCGGACACCACCTTCCAGAAGGCCGGGGAACTGTTCGGCACCGGAAGCCCCGAGCAGTCGGCCGTGCTGGCGGCGTGGCAGGGAGTGGAGATCCAGATCAGCGGGGTCCCGGCGGGGCTCGCCCGGGCACGGAGCCTGCCGGTCAACGGGAACGGCGGCCTGAGCCGGCAGGACGGCCTGGCGGCCCTGTCCAGGCAGATGGGGGAACTGAACGCCAAGGTGAACGGGCTGGCCAAGGAAGTGGCCACACTGAAGGGGGCCAAGTGACCACCGGTCGCGCGCAATGAAGGTGACTCTGGAGTCATACGGCGGGCTGGCGGCGGTAGTCCGCCGCCAGCCCAAGGTGCTGGACACAGCGGCCCTGCCCGAGAACGCCGCAGCGGAGCTGACCCAGCTGGCGGCGGCGGCGGTCGCGATGCCCGAGGAGGACCAGGCCGACCGTGCCAGGGACGCGATGACCTACACGATCACGGTGGAGGACGACGACCACGCGACGGTCCTCGAACAGTCGGACGCCGCCATGTCCCCGGCGTTCGCGACCTTGCTCACCTGGCTCAAGAAACACCTCGCGCAGCAGGACCAGCCCTAAGGTCGGCACCCGGCGCTTCCGGCGGACCCTGGCCTGGCACATCGCCGGCCGTCCGGGCGGGCTGGTCGCCCTCGCCATCCAGTACGGCCATCTGCGCAGCGCGCTGGTCTTCGAGGGCTACGCCCACGCAGCCGCAACGGCATTCGGCCGAAGTCGAACGGGTCGCGCGACGCCAGGGCGAAGAGGACGCCGCCGCTCGGCGGCCAAACCCCAGCGGGGCAAGCCCCGCAGGAGGTTCGAGACCGGCCGGACGGTCGTACGACGCGATGTCCACCGCTCCGGCCGGATCTGGAGCGGACAGGTGCCGCGCACTCGACGCAGGCGGTGTACACCGACGATGTCGTGCATCCACCCGCGGTCAGGGGGAGATGCGCCACCGCACCCGATGTACGTCAACCGCGCGCAACGCGCACCGGTGCGTCCGGCTGTGCCTGCGCACTACCTGAACAGACGGTCACCAGGGGTGGCCATGCGGTGGGTGCCGATGTGGCGGTTCACCAGTCACGGACGAGGTTGATGGCGTTGGCGCACTGCCAGCTGTCGTCGTACTCGCGCACTCCGGTGAAGGACCCGTAGCCCGCGATGATGCCGTCCACACGCCCGTCGCCCAGCAGTTTGTCGACGTACCAGGGATCGTTGTAAGTGGTCGTCCAGGACAGTGTGGCCGCGAGCTGTCCGGCGTCACGGTCCCCAGCGCTCTTCTCGTTCCGCGCACGTGTAGTGAGTGTTTTCCGTGCAGTTGCCGAACCTCCTGGCGATGTCGCTGTCGCCGTAGTCCATCACCCGGCGACCGGCCGGGAATCCGGAACCGGACCGGTCGAAAGCGCCTCGGACCTGGTCGCGTGTTCCGGCGTCGTGATGCCCTCCAGGCTGCCGAGCCTGCCTCCCAGGCTCTTCCAGCCCCTGCCAGCGACGTCCGGGGTGTTGCCGCCGTGGTACTCGTAGAATCCGTAGAGCACCTGGATCCCGGCAGCCGTCAGCCGCTGCGCCTTGTCGCGCAGTCCGGCGACGCTGCACCCGCGGTTCTCCTGCTCTCCGCAGTAGTTCGGGTCCTTGATGTCCAGCCAGACCAGCGCCAGCCGGCGTCCTGCGTTGGCGTGGGAAACGATGCGGTCGATCATGCTGTCGAAGCTGGGTCCGAGCCGGTTGTCACCGGCTGACGAACAGTCGTGATAAGCCCGCCATTCGATGCCGCTGCGGGTGTGCCGCCTGACCGCGGTGCTGCCCACCGTCCACGCCCGGCTCAGCGCGCGGCACGCGGCCGATCACGACACGGCTTCCCTGCCCCGGCACCGGCGACGGGCCGAAGAGCTCCACCTCGTCCGACCCACCTACCTGACACCAGGCGCGGGATGTGGAGGCGGGTAGGGCGTTCCCGCGGGCCACCCATGTCGACTACGCGGTGCGGATGGACGACGGCGGGGACGCCTGCCGGCTCGCGGTGGGGCGCCACGCCGCCGGTGATGTGACGGTGGACCGGGATCAGCCGCTCGGGCCTCTTCGCGGTTGACGCCGACCCCTTCACCCACCTGGTGTTTCCCCTGATCCCGCCCGGCAGCCTGACGCTGGAGCCGAGGAGCGGCGGGCCGAACCGCTGGCGGGCGGGCGAGTGCGGCATGTACCCGACGGACGGGCCAGGGTCCGTCATCTCCGACAACCTCGACACCACGTGCTGTTCCTGCCCCGCGACCTGACCGACTGGCTCATCGGCCACCCCGGCAGCGGCCCGGAGCGGACATCAGGCAGCTTCGTGTCCGGGGCGGGGGCCGGGCACCGGGATCACGCTCCGATTTCTTAGCATCAGAGGCCAACTATTCGCCCGGCCACCGTCAGGGCGACTACAAAGGACGGACCGATCCGGCCCCTGGGATGGGGATGATGTCGAAGGCGGTGGATGCGCATGCGTGAATGCAGCAGGATCGAACCGATCGCGGTCAGATTACTTCAGGAAAGGACGATTTCCGGCGGCCTCCCCTGATGCGGGCGGCCGTGCTGAAACCTGTGTCGTTTTCCCCGGCGCACGCATCGGTGGACGAGTATCAGCTCCTGACGTCGACCATCCGGTCGAGGGTAGAGGATGCTCAGGGATTCTTCGGCGGGGCCTCGCGAAGGCCGGGGGAAATAGCTTACCTGCCCCTGCGTGTTCAGCTGCGAGGTTTGTCCATCGAGCTCTACATCGAACTCCGCCTGCAGAATGCCGGCATGCGCATCGTCGGATTCCGCAACACTTTCGAGAACGGACAGGCTCCGCCGGAAGCGTGCGTCCGCCACGTGCGGGACTCCATCGCGCCACCTGGGATCCGCCGAACCGAAGTCCTGCCGTTCGCCGGAGACCGCTCCGACCTGGAGACGGCCGCGGCCGTGCGGCGTTTAGGGATCTTCCTGGGGCGCCGGCCCCTGGGCAACGCGGTTATCTCGCTGCACCGGAACCGCGATCCGAAGTGCACCGCACACGGAATGCTCGTGCTCTCGGAAATGATCTGCGAGGCCGCCCGATACCCCGCCCTGGCCGATGCGATGTCACGCATCTGGATGACCGGCGGACGGCTGTCTGCAGCGGCATCCGCCTGAAATTTCTTACCCGGGCCCCAATCCACAGGAATTGAGACACCGAAGAAGGAGCGAGTCGCTCGACAGGGTCTCGATTCAATCCCGTACGATCCGTGATTCCCTCCTGGGGATCCACGGAACAGGATCGAATGCAATAGTCCAGCGCACCGGTCGCCTCATGGTTCCGCCGCTGGCTTTGGAGGTGAGTTTCAGGAACGTGTGTTGCTCGGCGGTGGTAACGGCTGCTTCCACGGGAGAGTGATGTCGCTGAGTTTTGGGAACGCCTGGGTCCTTGCTTTCGGGAGCATGGTTGTGCTCTGCCCGACGACGGGGCCCGGGTGTTGCCGAAGCCCAAGGTCGATCTGCACGCGGCGATCCGCCGTGACGGACGCCTGCAAGCCGGTGATCGGCGCGTTGCGGGGGCCCGGCCGGCGAGCCTGCGACGGTTCGGCTGTTTCGGTTGCTGCGAGGCCCGTAATCAACGGATTTCGTTGATCCATGGCTCTCGTGCCTCGGTATCAGTAGTGTGAGCCCGTACCGAGCCATCCGGGAAGGATGACGTGAACCACAGCGAACTGCCGCCGACGCTGCCGCAGACAGACCTCACCCGCCACCGCCGCCTGCGGGAACAAGGAAGCCTCGAGCGTGCGGAACTGAACGCGATCCTGGAGGCCGGCTTCACCTGCCACCTCGGAGTGGCCGTGGACGGTCAGACCACGGTGGTCCCGACCGTCTACGGCAGCGACGGCCAGAACCTGTACTTCCACGGCTCGGTCGCCAGCCGCAGCCTGGTCGCCTCGCCCCACACCCGGGTGTGCATCACCGTCACGCACGTGGACGGCCTCGTCCTCGCCCGTTCCGTGTTCGAGCACGGGGTCAACTACCGCAGCGCGATGATCTACGGCATACCCCGCCTGGTCACCGATGCCGAGGAAAAGCTCGCCGGACTTCGCTGCCTGACCGAACAGGCAGCACCCGGCCAGTGGGACTACGCGAGGCAGCCGAACCGCAAGGAACTCGCCGCCACCTCGCTGCTCGCGCTGTCACTGGAGAACGCCTCGGTCAAGGTGCGCACCGGCGCCCCCGACGACGGCGACGGCCCGGACGCCGCGCTTGGGACATGGGCCGGGGTCCTGCCCCTCACGACCACCTTCGGCCGGCCGGAAGCCGACCCGGCCCTCCCCGAGGGCATCGCCGCTCCTGCACACATCGCCGGCCGCGCCCACTCACGAGCCAACTGACCGTCCCGGCCGCCCCGGAACCCCGCCTGCCCCGTCTTCCTGGAAGGCGCCGCGGGCGCTGTAAGCGTTTTCGCGCCCGCTGACCTCTTCGTAGTGAGCCGGGGACTTCCCGGCCACGCGTGACGGAGGAGGACGAGCGCACTGTGCACACGCTCTGGGTCTGGTCTTCTGCGACGGCCGGTCTCGGCATCGGCGCGGGAGCAGTCGTACGGGCCTGCGCCCACCGGCTCCGCGAGCGGGGCAGAAGAGAGACGATCACCACCGTGCTCCAGCAGCTGAACGTGCACGGCGGAACCGCCACGGTCGAGGACCACGACGGCGGTTCCTGGACCGTACGGGTGCCCCGAGGCCGGAGCGCCGGGCATGGCGGATGATCATGGGCCCCTCGACTTCGACACGTTCTTCCGACATTCGTACCAGCGCCTGCTCGCCAAGGCGTTCGTGGCCTGCGGCGGGAACTACGCCCTGGCCCAGGACGTGGTGCAGGAGGCGTTCATCGTGTGCTGGCGCCGCATGACCGGGCCCGCCGGACACCACCCGCCGGTGACGCGCTGGTACGCCTGGCTGGCCACGGTGGTCGTGCGGGAGGCCCTGGCGGCCCTGCGCCGTACGCCCGCCCACCACCCCCTGGAAGGCATCGATCCGTACGCGCCACTGCCGGAGCCGGCGGCACATCTGGACCTGAAGGACGCATACCGTCGGGCGTGCGCAGCCATCGCCCGGCTGAGCGAACAGCAGCGGGCGGCCGTCGCGTTGTGCTGTCTGGCGGATCTGAGCGGGGCGGACGCGGCGGTGGAGATGGGGATCTCGGCGTCAACGGTCCGCGTCCACCTCACCCGGGCCCGCCGGACCCTGGGACCGCTGTGGGAAGAGCTCGAGTCCATGGGTGTCTTCGACGACCCGGGGGAAGGAGGCCAGGCATGGTGAGCGAGGACCAGGACAGCGCGGGCGTGCCCCGCCATCCGCTCGCCGCCCCACCGGACCGGCCGCCCCGGTACGCCCCGAGGAGCCGGGCGGACCGGCACGTCCGCCTCGAGCCGGGCGGCCCGGGCGGAACCGGGGTCCTCTACGGGCCCGCCGACGAGGCCGACGCCCCCGATCCGTATGTCGTGGACACCGTCCGCGCCACCGAGGAGGCCGTCCGCAGCGCACTGGAACCGGTGGCGGACGTGGAGGACGCCCTGGCACGGCTCAAGACACGGCTGGCCGGAGAACAGGGCATGCACACCCCCGGACACGGCCTCGCCGACCACTTCGGGCGGGAGGTCGGCCTCACCCTCATGCGCTCCCTGCTCCCCCGGAAACTGGAGCAGCCCGAGGGGCTGAGCGTCGTCGCGGCCCACGAGCCCGCTCCCACCGGGGACACGGTCGGCAGGGACTGGTACGACGTGATCATCCTCGACGGCCACCGGACGGCCCTGACGGTCGGCGGGGTCATGGGCCGCGGCATCCGCGCCACCGCGCTGATGGGCCAGCTCCGTACGGCCGTACGCGCGTACGCGCGGCTCGGGCTGCCCCCCCACGAGGTACTCGGGCTCCTCGACGGGCTGCTCATGGAGCTGAGCCCGGACCACATCGCGACGTGTGTGTACGCCGTCCACGACCAGGACGAGGAACAACTCGTCTACTCCTCGGCCGGGCACCTGCCGCCCCTGGTCCGCGACGAGCACGGCACGGTCCACCAGGCCGAGGCAGCCACCGGTCCCCCGCTCGGCGTCGGCCTGGGAACGTACAGCACCGCCGGCCTTTCCTTCGGCGCGAACTCCGCCGTCCTCCTGTACACGGACGGCCTGGTGGAGCGCCGCGGCGAGGACCTGGATGCGGGGCTGGCCTGCCTGACGGCGACTTTCGCGCACAGAGCCGACGGCACAGCGGCGCTCGCGGACCGGCTGCTGCGCGCCATGCGGTCCGGCCCGGGGCCGGACCCGGTGGACGACGCCGTCCTGCTCCTCGCGGAGCGACTGCCGCACGGGGAGCCCGGAGAGGGGGGTCCCTGACGGCAGGGGACAGAGCGGCGGGGCTTCACGGCCCTGGGTGCACCCGGCGAGGCGGATGCGAAGCGGTTTGCCCCGGCGACCGGTCGCGCCCCTGGATCCGGAGGGAGACGGGTCGACGTCTTCCCGGGCGCGCGGCCGCTGCCGGTCGCGTGCCCGGGCCCGCTCAGCCTGCCCGCAGCATCCGGGCGACCAGCGGGCCGACGGCGTCGGTGGCGTGGCCGCCGCTCCGGACGGCGGCCGCGGCGTCGGTGCTGTCACGGGAACCGGTGAACCAGCTGTCCGGCGCGGCCTTGCCGTCGACCTCGGCCGAACCGGTCTTCGCCCCGCGATCCGAACCGCCGACCGAGGCCACCGCCTGGGCAGCGGTGCCCCCGGAGCCCGTCAGCCGCAGCATCGCCCTCAGCCGGCGGGCCGTGTCCGGGGAGAGCCGGCGCTCGGCCCGGGCGCTCGGGCGGCCGTCCAACCCGCGTGAGACGATCCGCGGCTGACGGAACATCCGCGCCTCGGCCATGGGCTGCTGCCCTGTGCGGCCGACGTGTACGGGGTCACCACAGCGGCGCCTTCCCGAAGGGGGTTCGTCGGGCGCTGCCACCGCCAGCGGGTCAGCCGCCGATTCCCGTTCGCAGAGCAGGTTCAGCCAGGCAGAGGGGGTGTGCGGCGCCAGTCGAGGACGTACGTTCCGTACGAGCGGCCGCCGACGGTGAAGTCGGATTGCGGCAGGCGGTCGAAGTCCGTGTACGCGCAGCCGTCGGCCCAGAACTCCGGGTCGGCGAAGGGGAGGAGGGTGAGCGCGGGCCGCTGCTCCGCGTGAGGCAGTGGTGGGTCAGCCGCAAGGTGATGAGGGTCTGGACGGCGGAGACGTCCTGGTACGTGCCCCGGGCCAGCCACGCGCGCACCAGCAAGGCCCGCTCGCCCGCGCCCAGGTCGCCGTGTCGGGCGAGCCAGCCGGCGGCGGCCGCGGTGGCCGGGTCCGCGGTGACGGCCGGGTCGTCAAGGTCCTCGGCGCCGAGGGCGAGCAGGAGGTAGAAGCCTGCGGGGGAGGGCGGCGGCTCCTCCGCCCGTACAGTGGCCCAGGTGGCGGCCGGATGGGCCCACCAGCCGCGCAGCAGCCGGGCGGACTCCGGTCCCTCGTACCGTCGGGCCATGGCGAGCAGCGCCGGGAGCTCGGTCTCCTCCGTCGCCGTGATCGACAGGGCGTCGAGGTGCGTGGAGCCGGCCGCTGCGGCAGTGGTGACCGGCGCCAAGAGGGGCCCGACCAGCGGGCTGTCGCGGTGCAGATAGGCGAAGTCGGCCAGGACGGCGCGCTGGCGTGCCCGGTCGCCGTCGGCGAAGAGCTGCTGGTAGTACGTGCTCGCGCGGCGGCGCAGCTCAGCCCTGCGGGCCGGATGGCGCCAGCCGAGTTCGGTGTCGAGGACGGATCGGGCGAGGTCGTGGGGATGGATCCCGCGGCTGCCGTTCGGAGGCACGCTGCACCCGGGCGAGCAGCGCCGCGTCCAGCAGTACGCCTCCTACCAGGTCCGCGCCGACGGCAAGGCAACCGGCCAGGGCGCGAAGTTCAAGCTGCAGTACAACGGCGTGACGGTCCCCGGCACCGGTTCGCCGGGCCTGGTGACCAACTGGGCCGCCGACCTGCGCACGGTGATCCGCAGCACATCAAGGAGGCTGTCATTCCGGTGCGCGGCTACTCGGGCCGCGTTGTCGTGGCGCTGGCGCTGGCGCTGGCGCTGGCACAGACGGGGTGGGTGCGGGCGGCATAGGAGCGAGCGGCCACGACGAGGCCGATGCCCAGACCGGCGAATGCCAGGCCGCCGAACTCGACCATCCAGGTGATCCCCGAGCTGGTGGTGAACGGCGGGGACGGCTTGATCTCGGGCAGTGTGCCGACGGCCATGAGCGGGGCCATGACGGTGAGGACGGACCCGTACATCGTCAGCGGGATGCCGGTCAGCCAGGCCGGGATCAAGGGCAGCAGGCGCGGGACCCGTCGTCCGGAGAGGACCAGCGTCCAGCGGGGGAACACCTGCCCCCACGTGTACAGCAGCCCCAGCAGCAGGAAGCCCCCGACCATCGCGGCCAGCACGGTCACGTCGATCCCCACCGACGCGGCCGCCTTCGACGGCCCCGACGCGCCGACGCCCGTCGTCCGCCGCCAGGCGTCGGCCGAGACGCCGAGTGCGTCGCCGCCAAGCGTCCAGATGGTCTTGACTCCCGCCCACGGCAGGAGCCCGCACATGAGCAGGTATACCGTCCTGCGGGTCCGGTTCGAGGCCCGGGAGGCATCCGGGTGGGCCAGCGGTCCGTCGCTTGCGCCCCCGTGCGTCCACCCGCACCGCGGGCAGTCGCCGCGCAGCCGTCGGCGGTACGACAGGCCGACGAGGAAGAGCAGCATCGCGCCGGCCGTGTTCAACAGCACCTGGGCCAGACCGGTGGCGCTTTCGATCCCCGAGAGCGTGACCAGTGTCACGAAGTACATCGGCAGGCCGTTCGTCCCCACGACGAACACCGGGATCGCCACCACCAGCGCCGTCGTCACCGCGGCCCGGCCAGGCCCGGAAGGGGTTCGGGTGCTGGCCAGGCAGGCCCCGCCCGCCAGGGCGGCGAGGGCCGCGAGGAGAAGCTGGACCGCAGGCGCGTACGAGGCGTGCTCCTTCCATGGCACGGTGGTGCCCGTCGCCGCCCACATGACCTCGACAGCGGCGTACGACACGCCCCATAACGCCGCGGCCGTGGGCGCCCACATGGGCCACCGCCGCCGCCACAACATCCGCCCCGGGCTTGCGGTCGGTGGCCTGGGAACGCCGTCCACGTCCGCGTTCAAGTTCACAGGAACAGCCACCGTGACCTCCTCATATCCGGATCGCCGACGCTCCAAGATTCCCCGTCACCCCCGCTGATCACATCCACCCCACGGATCATCCGGCCTCCCCCACGCAGGGGAGGCCGGATCGTGAGCGTCAGCCCGGCAGGAGGATCACGGGCGCGCGCAGCGACGCGCGCGCCTCCGTCAACTTGAAGTCGCAGGCCAAGGTCTGGTGTGTCGGTCTTCCGGGGTGCTCACGCCGGTCGTGGGCGTCAGCCTCTCAGTCCGGCAGGGCTGCCTCCAGTTCCGCCAGTTCCGCCAGTTCCGCCGCCTCGAGCTCGACCTCCGTGGCCTTGGCCGAGTCCTGGATCGAAGCCGGACGGCTGGCTCCCGGTACCGGAATGACCATCGGGGAGCGGGCCAGTAGCCAGGCCAGGGCGATCTGCTGCGGGCTGACGTCGCGTTCGGCCGCGATGCGGTGGAAGGCGGTGCCCGCGGAGGTCGGGCCGGACGGGCCGTCCAGGGAACTGCGGGAGATGCCGCCCAACGGGCTCCAGGGCAGGAAGGCCAGGCCGAGTCGGGTGCTCAGCTCCAACTCGGGCTCGGTGTCGCGAACGGCCGGGGAGTACTGGTTCTGCACGGAGACGAGCGCGTCGCCGAGGATGGCGTGGGCCTCACTGATCTGGCCGGTGGTCACATTGGAGATCCCCGCGGCACGGATGGTGCCGGCGTCGAGGAGTTCTCGCAGCGCACCGACCGATTCCGCCCAGGGCACGTCAGGGTCGGGCTTGTGCAGCTGGTACAGGCCGATGGATTCCACTCCCAGGCGCTTGAGGGAGGCTTCGGCGGCGTGCTTGAGATGGGCGGGGGTACCGGTGACGGTCCAGCCGCCGTCGCCGGGGCGGCCCCGGCCCCCCTTGGTGGCGACGAGGACGTCGGAGGTGTCGCCGCCGTAGCGGGCCAGGGCGCGGGCTATGAGGAGTTCGTTGTGGCCGCGCTCGTCGGCGTGCCAGTGGTAGCTGTCGGCTGTGTCGATGAGCGTGATGCCGGCGTCGAGGGCGGCGTGGATGGTTGCGACGGCTCGTTCCTCGTCCGGGCGGTTCTCGATGGACAGGGGCATGGCGCCCAAGGCGATCGCGCTGACCGTGGTGCTCCCCAAGGGGCGGTACTTCATGTGCGTCTGTTCTCCGGTGTCCGTGTTGCTCAGAGGGCCGGGGTGGCGTATGCGGTGAGGGCTTCGGCCCCGGCGCCGGGCTTTGCATGCCTCATCCTGGGCACTTGCAGTCGCCAGCAGAACTGCCGAATTGGTGGAAACGCATTAAGGAAAACTGTCGATCGATGTGCGGGTGCCTCAAGAGGAGCCCCGGGCTCCGAACCTGTGGACAGAGTCCTGCGTCGGACGGGGGAGAAGGTGCACCTCGGGATAGCTGACCGGCCCGGAGCCCTGCCGGCGTTCCGGGCCCAGACAGCGGCCGCGCACCTCCTCGACAACGGGCAGCCAGGGCGGCGGCTCGAGGTCGTCGTGCTGTGCTCCGCAGGTCGCCAGTACCACGGCGCCACCGGGTTCGATCAAGGTATCCAGGTCGCGCAGCAGCGGTTCCCGGTCACTCCCTCACTCTCTCCCACTACTCGCGCTGCCTGCTCAGCACTCTGACGATGGCTGCGGTCGGCTTGCCCGGCATCGCGCAGCGCACTTACGGCCCGCCGGGCGGCTCCTGGCGCGACGAGGGTGCCAGGTATGCGCGGTAACGGGGCTGGCCCGGCAGGCTGGGCAGCGGATGGGGGAGCCAGTCGTGAGCCCAAGGCGGCGGTGGGAGGCTTCCTGTCACCAGCACTGCCGTCGGTCGGGTCCGCGCCAGGGAGATGAGCCCGCGGGCGGTGATGCTGCCGTCGTGGCCCCCGTACACCTGCCGGGCAGCGCATCCGGTGGCGAACGCGGCACGGACCGCCTCTGCGCCGCTGAGGATGCATGGCGGGCGCACACCCAGGCGGCGGAGTTCGCCGGCGACTGCGGTGAACGCCGCCCGGTCGGCGCGGCTGCGGGCCGCGGCACCACCGGCGATCGTGCACTGCAGAGCCAGATGGGCGACCAGGGCGGCACAGAGCGCGCCCAGGGCGAGCGGGCGGTTACGGCACGCGGCGATCAGCCGTGCCAGGCACAGCGCGACCGGGAGGGCGAGCAGCGCGTACGCAGGCAGCAGAAAGCGCGGAGCCGCGTATCCGATCATCAAGAGATAAGGCAGGGCAAGGAACAGCGCCACCACAGTGGGCACGGCGACCTGCTTCACCCTTCCGCTGCGGTATGCGGCGAAGAGCCCGCCCGCGGCCAGTGGTGGCAGGGCGAACCACCACAGGGCCGTGACAGGCCGGGGCCACGGCACATCGCACGGGCGGCACAGGGTCCGCCCGCCGAGCGAGCGCATCTGGTCGGCGAACGCCGGGTTCCAGCCCAGACCGCCTTGGATCTCACTTGCCATGCGGAGCCTGGGCAGGACGCCGCCGTAGCGAAGGTGGGCCTCGACGGCCCATTCCGCGCCGCCCGCAACGAGGCCGACGACCAGAGCCGCCGCTAGGGCGGCCCGCCGCCAGGGGGGAACGGCCAACGCGGCGCAGAGCAGAGGTATGACCAGCCAGACCGCGTCACCGGGACGCATGAGAGCGGCGAATGCCACCCCCGAGGCGACGCCGGCCAGCGCAAGGCGGTCCGCGGGATAACGGGCGGCCCTCAGGAAGCATCCGACGGTGAAGAGCGCCCCGAAGGCCACCCAGAGATTGGGCATGGCCTGCGGCCCGTAAAACACGGTCATCCACAGCCCCGCGAACAGGCCGCCCGCCAGAGCCGGCACGGGGGTGGGAAGCAGCCGCCTCCACACCCACAGGGAGAGCAGTAGTCCCGCGGCCGCCAGAACTGCCAAATAGACCCGTAGCACCCGCACGGAGGAGGTGATCGCGGCAACCGGGGCCACCAGGTAGGTGATTCCGCGGGCGCGGGGAGCGCTGAAGAACGCGGCCGGGGAGGCGTGGGACACCTGGCTGACGTACACCGTCTCGTCCCAACCCAGGCCGGTACCCGGTACGGCGATGAGAAGCTGGACAACGGCGTACCCGGCGGCGACGGACCCCAGCCGAACCAGGTCGCCTGAGCGGCCCCGGACCGTGATGGAGCTGGCCCGGGCGTTCGGCGGCCTTGGCACCGCTACTGCCTTCTGGGGCATCGACGTACCTCCGAGGCGAAGGGGCGTGGGGGCGTGGGGGCACCACCCTGCCCGGCACGGGACGACCATGCCATTCCGGGCGGCAGTCGGCCGAAACCATGGGTGCGACCGCTGCCTGCGTACTCTCGGGGATTTGCTTCGCACCGATCATGAATCCGCGGCCGCCGACGCCCTTCCGCCGCGAGTGGCCGGCGTGCCGGCTCGCGGCCGAAAGAATGGGGTGGTCAGACCTGAGTTGATCACTCTGCTGGTCTGCTTCCTGCCGGAGTGGTCAGACGCGGTGCCGACCCGATTCACCGTCTCGCCGGTGCTGTGATGGCGCTGCAGTCAGGCGGAGGGTGCGTTCCAGTAAGCACGGCCCGGTTCGGGCGGGTGGGGGGCGAAGAGCTGGGAGACGGTCACGGGGGTGAGGCCGCGGCGCCGCAGGCCGTCGATGATTGCGGGCACAGCGGGAACGGTGCCCGGGTAGACGTCGTGGAGCAGGATGATCCCGTTGCGCTGGGCGCCTTGGAGGACGCGACTCGTGATGACCTCGGGGTTGTGGTCGCGGTAGTCCTTCGCCGTTACGGTCCACAGGATCTGTGCGAGTCCGAGGGAGCGGCAGACGTCGGCGACACGCGGGTTGGTCAGTCCCTGAGGAGGGCGCATCAAGGTGGGAGTCCGGCCGGTGAGTTCCTTGACTCGTTCCTGAAGAAGGACGAGCTCTTGGCGGATCTCTTCTGCGGAGGCTTCGGTCAGGCGTTTGTGCGTCCAGGTGTGGTTGGCCAGTTCATGTCCCTCGGACGCCTCCCTTCGTGCGAGCTCTGGACGGGTCAGAATGTTCTTGCCCAGGAGGAAGAACGTCGCGTGGACACCCTTCGCCCTGAGGATGTCCAGCAGGCGCGCCGTGTCGGGGCCTGGGCCTGCATCGAAAGTCAGAGCGACGCAGTGAATCTTGCGACAGTTGACGGGTACCAGCCGCCCAGGAACCGACGAAGGCGTCGCCCTCCGGCCCGGCGGTGAAACGCGGGAAGAGGCGATAGGGGTTTTGGCATTGAGGACAGGAGCCGGCTGCGCCGAGCCACAGGCGCCAAGGACGAAGGCTGCGGCGAGGCCGGTCAACGATCGCGCGAGACGGCGGGGAGTGCTCACAGGACCATCAGTATCAAGGCCGCGAGGGTAGGGCACCCGACACGGCGGGGCCGCGCCATCTCACACTCGTGTGAGTGTGCGGGTTGGTTGATAACTGATGGGTGGCCGGCCGGGGGTTCGCCTGGTGTGGTTCGCCGGACTTGTTCGGCCGATCATGTTGCTGGTTGGGGTGCGGGCGTGTCGAAGACGAGCGTGAGCAACGAGACCAGCAGCATGCTCTGTCTTGTGGGTTGAGCCGTGGGGAACCGATCACTGGATACGTCCGGGTGAGGAGTGCACCGTGGCGACCGGGACGGAGCCGGAAGAGTCGCCGTTCAATGTGGCCGTCTCTGCTCCCGCCGCCGCACGCCAGGGCACCGACACTCTGGCCGGCCCCCTGGCCCTCGACAACCTGTTGTCGCTCAACTTCCTCGCCCCGACGGTCCGGGACGCGAAGCGCCAGGTCAGCGGTCTCGTTTCCGGGCTGTCGCCCGCCCCGGCCAATGCCTCCGGCCTCGGCCGCCTGCTGAAGTAGACGAAGAAAGGATCTGACCTGTGAAGCTCACCCGGACGCTTGCCGCCGTCTGACGCCGTGCGTCCTCGGTGGCTTCGGCAGGCGCATCACGCGGTCGGAGCGGACTCGGCCGACCAACTCGACGGGCAGGTCTCGCAGGACCCGGGCCAGGCGGGTGGCGTCGTAGCGGGTATCGCTGACTATCACGATGTCCGGATCCCCGGCCCGCCACTGCCCCGCGGCGATGAGCCGCTCGACGACTCCTCGCACCTGAACGGCGGTGACGGCGGTCGCGTCGTCCACCGGTCCGAGCCGCACGGAGTCCAGAATCGCGGTCCGAGGTGGCGCCCGGCTCCAGCGCGGGGACGATGGAGTAGGGCCGGCCCGGAAGGAACTGCGAGGCCGTTCTCGCGGGGCCGCAGACGTGGCAGAGCAGCCGCTCGGCCGAGCCCGGCACGCCGAACGCAGCCACGGCGATGCATTGACCGCCGGCACCAGGCGCCCCCCCGCCGAAGCGAGGCAGCGACAGCCCGGCCAGCACGGTCCGCAGCCGGTCCGTCTCGATCCGGCCATGGTTCAGGCCGCCGTACACCGCTCCCGTGCCCACGACGACGCTCGGGCAACAGCGTCACGTCCACAGGGGACTTCACCGCACCGTCCGCACACAGCACCGCGTCCACCAGCTCAAGCAACTCGTCGCGCCGGGCGGTCAGACACTCGTGGAACTCTCCCCGGAAGCAAGACGCTTCCGCGAACGCTTCCCTGCGGACAGCATCTGACAGCAGACTCACCCTCACGGCCTTCGTCTTGGTCACGTGCACCTTGGCCGGAGCGCATGATCAGACGAAGACCGCCCCGCATCCGGCGAATCCCCAGGTGAGCGAATCCGTTCGAGACACCATTCGAGACCGTGGCACCATGTACCGCATGACGATGAACCGAAAGGTCCATGCCGCGTAGACGGCCAGGACAGATCCGTGTCGGCGCCCCGGGCAGCCACCGGACAACGGGTGCAGGACCAGTCATCGACGGCCTGTCTTCGCGTGCACGTTCCGAGCTCATCCGCCTCGAGCGCACCCGCAACCATCTGCAGCCAGGCGACGTCAGCGCGGCTCTGGGCCTGTGGAAGGCCTACGTCCACCAGCCCGAGCGTGATCTGTGGCACGACTACGAATGGGGCAACGTGCACTGGTACTGCTGCGGCAACCCTCTCGAAGCCCGAGCCCTCCTCGACGCCGTGATGCAGGCCATATCGCCACGAAGTGCCCGCGAACTTCGAAAGATCGTCAGCCGGTCAGACGACGTCTGGAACCTTCCGTCCCCGCCCTATGACACGGACGGAAGATAGAGAACAAGCCCAGGCGGGTAGCGTCGCGGTGTGAGTGCTCTTGCCTCCGGCTTCATCCGGAACCTGCTCTCGTCGACCCTCTACCGCCCCGACGGCTCTGTTGAGACGGCGCGGTCTCCTGCGGTGTCGAGACTTGCCCACCGCCGGTACAGCGGTTCGGGGCGGCTGGGCGAACAAGCGTGTCGGCACTTCGACGCTCGCCGGTACGCCCGGGTTTTGGAGCGCTACGAAGGGACCCGCCCGGAGGAGCATCTGCTCGGCGTCCAGGCCGCGTTCCTGCAGACGGACTGACAGGGAACCGGGCCATTGCTGTCCGGCCGACCTGCGCCGGCGATCAGGGAGCATCAGCCGGGTTCCCGCCCGTACCAGGTGGGCCGCGGCGTGAACATCGAAGCCGAGAACAGGGGAGTGTCATGGGTTGGCTGAGCGAGGAGTTCGGGTCGTCTCACGAAGGCCAGGCGGGCGCGGTGCTGGCTGACGGTACGGAGCCGCCGCCGGTGGTCTTCGACACCGGCAGCGGCTCCTCCTTCCACGAGAGCACGGACTGGTGGGTGTACGACGGCACCCTCCGCAGGCCCCTCGCCGCCGCTGTACGGGGCTCGTGCTCCTGCGGCTGGCGCGGCACGGCCGCCTATTTCCTCGACTGGACCCAGGTCGACACGGACAGCGTCTATGAGCCGTACCTCGACCTGCCGGGCCCGAAGGCCGACTGGGACCAGCACATCGCCGAGGTCGAGGCACGATCGGTACCCATGCCCGCAGAGCTGTCCGGGCTCCTGCAACAGGTACGGGAACGCCTCGACGCACTCACCGACGAAGCGCCGCTCGCCGCCCTGCGGGCCGTGAGGATCCTGGAGCGCACCACGAAGCGGGTCGGCAGGGAGGCCGCCTACCGAGCTGAGGCCGACGACGTATCGCCGGAAGTGCTCGGCCAGGCACTGGGACTGACGGGCAGCGAAGCACGGTCGCACCTGGTCCACTTCGCCCTCCGCCACTGACACTCAGCTTGACGTTTATCCAGTTCGTCGGGGTTTGGGGCCGCACCGGTGGTGTGCGGGTCGGGTGCAGGACTCGCCGGTCGCGAGGACGCGTCCCGCTGCGAGGGGCCGGGCGAGGCGGACCGGCAAGCCAGGACGCGGTCCGCTCGGCGACCCATCGGTGGCGGCCCGGACGCTGGGAGGAGTCGATGCCGCGCCGGGCGATGCGGTGCGGTGCCGGATGCCGAACGGGACTCCTGGTGGACGTGCGTCCGTCGGCGGTGCGGCACGCCGTCCGTCGGGCCGGTCACGCGGCGCGGCAGAGCACCGCAGGGTCGGCTGGTGCCGCGGCGCGGGCCATGGCCCTGTCCACGGGACGGGCGGTGGGGAGGGTGGGCGAGACCTGCGAGCGGTTCCGTGCGAAGACGACGAGGCGCAGCACCGCGAACCGCGCGACACCGGCGAGTGCGGAGGCGGACAGGTAGACGGCCTGCTCGAGCGCCGTACTGGGTGCCGCCACCAGCTGCTGCAGCACAAGCATCGCCACGCAGGTCACTGCGTACGCGATCACCGCGGACCCGGCCGACTGCGCATGCTGGCGCCAGGTCGCGCGCTCGCCTGCGCCGAAGGAGAAGCGGCCGTGCAGCTCGGTGGCGAGGAGCGTGGAAACCACGGTGATCAGGGCGTTGGCCAGGCCCCAGGGAATCCGCGAGGCGAGGGCCACCACGGCGAAGCTGGAGGCGAGCCCCACTGCGCCGCCGCAGAGCACGAAGCGGGCGAAGGCGGTGAGGGCGCCGGGTGCTGCCTGCCGGCTCTGCGCTGTCTCCATGACCCGACCCCTTTGATCGATCACTCCTCGTAATGCGGGCCTCTCGACCTGCTGTCCTCTGTTTCCCATGCTCGAAACGCTACGTTGCATTCATGAATCAGGCAACAAGATTATTGCGCTCGAGCGCCATAGGTGCAGGTGAAGGCCAATAAATCGTTGCAATGGCCTGCGGTCTAATGCAATGTCGTAGCCGTGTTTGTTGCAATGAGTTGAAGGTGAACGCTCTGCCGGCGCCGCTCGTGGCGGGCACCGGCCGGTGGGCTCCGCGTGTACCGGCTCGGCCGGATCTGGACGAGGTGGAGCCGATCTCGGCAAGACGTACTGCCTCACTCCGCGGGGCGCGGAGTACGGGAAGGTGTACAGCCTCCGCGAGCAGGCCCTCGCGAAGGCTGGCACGGCCGGGATCGCGACGTTCGTGATGCGGCGGCACGAGTACCTCGTCGCCGTGAAAGCCGGAGAGGGGATCCTGACCCTCCACACGCTGCACCGGGCGGACGGGATCAGGGACCCGAAGAAGGAGATCGACAGCCTGCCGGGCGGGGCCAAGGCCTCGGAGAAGGAACTGAAGATGGCCGAGCAGCTCGTCGAGACCCTGAGCATGCAGTGGGATCCGGCAGCGTTCCGCGACACGTTCCAGGAGAAGGCCCAGGGGCGCCGCTGGCCCGCCGCCGCCCGAGCGTTCCGGGCAAGCCGAGGGCACGCTTCCACCGCTCCTGCCGGCCCTTGAGGGGACGAGGCGGCAGGAGGGGTTTGGCCGCAGCAGGGTTCCTGCACCAAGCGATCTGCAGGGCCGTCTGCCGCGGCCCTGTCAGCCGTACATCGCCGCGCGGTAGAGAGCCGCCGGCGCGTCGTCGACGGGATGGGGCTGGGGCCGGCCCGAGGAGTCGAGCCTGTTCCACCTCTGCAGGTACACCGCGACAGCCGTCTGCCGCTTGCCGTCGGCGCGGGTCGTGGCCATCGCTCCCGCACCCCAGACCGTGCCGCCGTGGCTCCAGAAGGTGCCCTGACCGGGCGCCTTCACGGGGTGCAGGCCGAGCATGCCTCCCAGGCCGGGGCGACGGTCTCGAAGGTGGCGTTGCCGTCGTCGATGCCGGGCCGGTAGATCTCCAGGACCTGCTCGCCGTGCTTGGGCCGCGTCGCCGTTACGCGCACCGCCGTCGCAGCGGCGGTCATGCTGCGGCCGGGATGCCGAGCTCGGTGAGCAGGCCGCGGATGCGCCGTTCGATCTCGTCCCGGATCGGGCGGACCGCTGCCACGCCCTGTCCGGCGGGGTCCTCCAGCTTCCAGTCCAGGTACCGCTTGCCGGGGAAGTACGGGCAGGCGTCCCCGCAGCCCATCGTGATCACGACGTCCGAGGACTGCACCGCTTCGACGGTGAGGATCTTCGGCGTCTCGGCGGAGATGTCGATGCCGAGCTCGGCCATGGCCTCCACCACGGCCGGGTTCACCGCGTCGGCAGGCGCGGAGCCGGCCGAGCGGACCTCGACTTCGTCCCCGGCGAGGTGGGTGAGGAAGGCGGCGCCCATCTGGGAGCGGCCGGCGTTGTGGACGCAGACGAACAGCACGGACGGGGTGGCGGAGGTGCTCATGAGGTCAGGGTGCTTTCTTCGGCGGGGCGTGCGGGCTGCTGCGGGACGACGACCTCGTCTGCGGGGGCGGGTGCCGGGCGGCCGAAGCAGGCGGTGACCAGTGCCAGGCCGAGGGCGGCGCCGATCAGCTGGGCGGCGAGGAAGGGGAGGACGGAGGCGGGGGCGATCCCGGCGAAGGTGTCGGTGAACGCGCGGCCGATGGTCACCGCGGGGTTGGCGAAGGAGGTGGAGGAGGTGAACCAGTACGCCGCCCCGATGTAGGAGGCGACCAGCACCGGCGCGAGGTGCGCGCGGCCGGCGCGGGCCAGGCCGAAGATGAGCCAGACCAGCCCGGCGGTGGCCACCACCTCGCCCAGCCAGAGGTGACCGGCGGAGCGGGCGTGGGTGGAGAAGGCCACCACCGGCTTGGCGAACATCGCATCCGCCAGCACCGCCCCGGCGACGGCCCCGAGGATCTGGGCCGGTATGTACGCGGCGACGTCGCGCAGGCCGGGGCCTTCTCCGGTCCGGCGGCCGGTGAACCAGGCGGCCAGGGTGACCGCCGGGTTGAAGTGCGCCCCGGATACCTGGCCGAGGAACGCGATCAGCACGCCCAGGCCGAAGACGGTGGCGAGACAGTTGGCCAGCAGCTGCGTTCCGACGTCCTGGGTGAGCTCGGTGGCCTGGATGCCGGAGCCGACCACCACCGCGACCAGCGCGGCCGTGCCGAGCCCCTCGACGGTCGCCCGCCGGGCCAGCGGTGCAGGCCCGCTCACGCGGGTGCCTTCTCGGGCACGGCGGGGATCTGGAGCAGGGCGGACAGCTTGGCCAGGGCCTCGGGCAGCACCCAGTAGTAGACCCAGGTCCCGCGCCGCTCGGAGCCGACCAGGCCGCACTCGCGCAGCACCTTCAGGTGGTGGGAGATCGTCGGCTGGGAGACGTCGAACGGTCCGGTCAGGTCGCACACGCACGCCTCGCCGCCCTCGTGGGAGGCGATCAGTGACAGCAGCCGCAGCCGGATGGGGTCCGACAGCGCCTTGAACATCCGCGACAGCTCGGCCGCGCCCTCTTCGCCCAGCGGCTCGCGGACCATCGGCGCACAGCACGCCGCCTCATCCTGCCCGAGCACCGGCAGACCAGCTTGTTTCGACATTTCTCTATGTTGACATCCATCTAATCCGGTGGCAACGTCGGCTGTATCGACAGATGTCGAAACAAGCTGCTTCCTGATGGGAGACCACCATGTCCCGCGTCCAGCTCGCCCTGCGCGTCGCCGACCTGGAAGGCTCGGTCGCCTTCTACTCCAAGCTGTTCAACGCCGAGCCCGCCAAGCGCCGCCCGGGCTACGCCAACTTCGCCATCTCCGAGCCCCCGCTCAAGCTGGTCCTCATCGAGGGCGACGCGGGCGAGGAGACCCGCCTGGACCACCTCGGCGTCGAGGTCGCCTCCACCGAGGAGGTCACCGCGGCCACCGAGCGGTTCAAGGAGGCGGGCCTGGCCACGTTCGAGGAAAACGACACCTCCTGCTGCTACGCGCTCCAGGACAAGGTGTGGGTCACCGGCCCCGGCAAGGAGCCGTGGGAGGTCTACGTGGTCAAGGCCGACGCCGACACCCTCGGCAAGAGCGCCGAGACCGCCCCCGAAGCCTGCTGCGGCACCACCGCCTGCTGCACCCCCGACGAACAGGCCGCCGACCCGTCCCGGACCCCTGCCGAGGCCAAGGCCGCCGCAGGGTGCGCCTGCGGCAGCTGACCGAATGGCCCCGACCGGCGGCTGGCCACGACCCCCGCGGCCAGTCCAGGCCGCCGGGGCCGAGATCCTCCTCCGTGTCCGGGTCGGCTGTTGGGCGACGCGGAAGTGTCAGTGGTTGGCGACACCTCGTGTGTCAGAGCTGATCTCGTCGCAGCTGTACGTACGTCCGCTCGCCATGCGCGTCCGTGATGTCGATGGTGATGCTCTCCCACTCTTCGGCGGGTTCCTCCGGGACTTCCCCCACCTGGTACTCGGCCTCCGCCAGTAGCTTCTCGGTCACCCGTACGCCTGTGAGGCGCTCTGTCAGGGCGAGGACCGCCGCCTTCGTGTCGACGTCGTGATCTTCGTCCCCCGATGGGTTGAGGCCGACCTCTACCATCACCGAGTTCAGCTCATCGGGAGTGCTGCCGGTCCTGTCCGCGGGCCACTCGAAGGTGGTGCGCAGCTCCCCGTTCTCGTACCAGTGGAAGAAGTCCATGGGCTTCCCCCCGTTGCTCGAATGCGAGACAGCACGCGTCCCGGCGGAGAGCGCCTCCATGAGGCGCGGGCGCGTACCCAGATCGCCTCCGAACTCCAGAGCGAGAGTCCAGTCCCCTCCATCGCCCTGCGCGGTGAACGCTCCTGCGAGAAAGGCTTCGGGCCACTCCTCGTACCCGTCCACGAACTCCTGCTGCTCCTCGATGAGCTCGCCCAGCCCCTCAGACACACCTCGCGGCTCGGCCCCCACGATCCGGAACAACTCCGAAGGCGAGACTCCCCGCACGAGCGTCAGGGTGTACCCGACCTCCAGTCCATAGGCGAACAGCGAGGACGAGGAACGTATCCAGCCGTAATCGGCCGCGGTGGCGGAAGTCATGCAGCGCATCCTGCCAGCGCCCACTGACACCGGGGTGCGCTGCCCCGAACCGCTCACGAGCGCGCTTCGGACCTGGTGACGGCGGCTTCGCCGTACGCGGCGAGGGTGCGGTAGAGGGTGGAGCGGCCGATGCCGAGCTGCCGGGCGATGGCGGTGACCGCTTCCTTCGCGTCGCTGCACCGCGGAGCGATTGGTGAGCCTGGGTGTGCTGTACCTGGGCAGATGGTGGCCTGGTTGCCGCCGCCGGCCGGGCCGAAGCTGAGGTCGTCGCTCACCCCCGCACAGGCCCACCTCCCTGGCATGACGAACAGGACCTTCCCTTGATCACCTCCGGCACCACCAGTCCTGCTGTGCTCGAACAACTTCAGCGCCGGACCGCCGACCCGAAGCGGCGCATCCTTTTCACCGGCGCGACCATCGTCACCATGGACCGCGCCTCCGGTGTCCTGGACGGCGCCGATCTGCTCGTCGAGGGCGACACGATCGCCGCCATCGGTCCCGATCTGAGCCGGGACGGCGCCGTGGTCGTCGACGCCACAGGGATGATCCTTTCCCCTGGCTTTGTCGACACGCACCGGCACGCCTGGGAGACCCAGTTGCGCCGGATCATGCCAGACGTCGATGACCTCGGAGCCTATGCGATGTCCACCCTCGCCGGTTACGCCACGGTCTACCGGCCCAAGGACATGTACGTCGGCACCAAGCTGGCCGCGCTCACGGCGATCGACAGCGGTATCACCTGCATGCTCGACTTCTCGCACAACTCCCGCACCCCCGAGCACTCCGACGCCGCCGTCCAGGCCCTCATCGACACCGGCATCCGTGGCGTGCACGCTTCCATGGGCCCGCACTTCGGCGACTGGGACAAGCAGTGGCCCGGCGACCTTACCCGCCTCAGGAAGAAGTACTTCGCCAGCGACGACCAGCTGCTGACCCTGCGCCTGGCCGCCCTGGCCACCGACGAGATCGCCGGCCCCACCCTTGCCTACGGGCCCGAACTCGCCCGCACGGCGAAGGAGCTGGGTATCGGTGTGAGCGTGGACGCAGTCTTCGGCACCTCCTCCTCGAAGGCCATCGGGCAGTGGGCAAAGGACGGCATCCTCGGCGCGGACGTCACCCTCATCCACGCCACGGGCCTGACCCAGGAGGCGTGGAAGACGATCGGGGAGAGCGGCACGACCATTGCCCTGGCCCCGACCTCGGATGCCCAGATCGGGCTGGAGACGGCGATCCCCGCGATCGACGAGGCCCTGTCGGTCGGGGTGCGCCCGGGGTTGAGCATCGACGTCGAGGTGGCTTTGGTCAGCGACATGTTCACGCAGATGCGGGCCCTGCACGCCATCCAGCGGATGTGTGCGGTCAACGCCGTCTACGGCACCGACCAGCGGCCGGCACGCATCACCACCCACGATGTCCTGGACTTCGCCACCCTGCAGGGCGCCCGCACCAACGGCCTGGCCGGCGTCACCGGCTCGCTCACCGTGGGCAAGAAGGCCGACCTGCTCGCCATCCAGGCCGAGGACCTCAACAACATGCCGCTCAACGACCCGATCGGCACCGTCGTCCTTGGCTCGGACGCCCGCAATATCAGCGCCGTCCTCATCAACGGCGCAGTCCGCAAGTGGAACAGACAGGTCCTCGGCGTCGACCTGCCCGCCCTGCGCGATGAAGTCCACGCCTCGCGCGAATACGTGCTCAGCACCCCCGTCGCCTGACACCGCCTCCCCCTCTTCCCCGTGCCGGGAAGCGGACAGCACGCCCTTCTCCCCGGCCGGGCCGCGCCCCGGCGCAGGCGCTCTCGCCCGGCGGGCAGGACGCCCAGCCGCCACCCACGATCGAACCAGGCACCGACATGACCACCAGCCCTCGTACGAACCCGCGCCGTGGCGACGACGTGCTGCACGAACTGCGCGACCCGGCACCGGTTCATCGGCGCGCGCCTGGGTCCGCAACTGTCCGGCGCCCTGACCGGGCAGGGCTTCGGTACCATCTTGCGCGTCGCCGCCGCCGGCTTGTCCTGGGTGCGGTCCTGGCGCTGCCGGCCCTGCGCCATCAACATCCCGAGTAACCGCCCACACGCACACGGCCGTGCCGGGGTGTTACTGCTCCGCGGCGGACTCCTGGTGGCGTGTGGCGTGGAGGCTGCCGAGCAGGGCGAGCGCCTGGGCGCCGGGGCTGCCCGGTTCGGCGTGGTAGATCACCAGCTGCTGGCCCGGCGCTCCGCGGACGTCGAAGGTCTGGTAGGTGAGGTCGAGCGGCCCGACATCGGGGTGGAGCAGCTCCTTGCCGTCACGGCTCTTGGCGTGGACGGCGTGCGAGGACCACAGGGCGGTGAACTCCTCGCTCTCCTCGGTCAGGGAACCGACGAGATCGTGCAGGCGCCGATAGTTCGGGTCCAGGCCCATGGCGTGGCGCAATCCGGCAACGACTGCCTCGGCTGCTCGCCCCCACTGGGTGAAGAAGCTGGGGGCGGCCGAGTCGAGGAAGGTCATGCGGGCCATGTTGTCCACGTTCTCGAACGGTGAGAACAGTGCGTCGGCCAGCGCGTTCGAGGCCAGGAAGTCGTTGGCCGGGTTCAGGACGAACGCCGCGGCGTCAGGGTATCCGTCCAGCAGCTGCCGCAGCGCCGTACTCACCGATTCCCGCGGCTGCGGCCGCTCGCCTTCCGGTGTGGTGCCCGCCAGCCGGAACATATGCCCGCGTGCTTCGTCATCCATCCGCAGCGCGCTGCTGATCGCGTCGAGTATCTGCGGGGAGGGACTGCGCTCGCGGCCCTGTTCGAGGCGGGCGTAGTAGTCGCTGTTCATCCCGGCCAGGACGGCGACCTCCTCGCGCCGCAGCCCCGCCACCCGGCGCGTGCCGTAGGAGGCGAGCCCGACGTCGTCGGGTCGCAGGCGGGCGCGGTGAGCGCGCAGGAAGTCTCCGAGGTCGTTGCTGGTCACCCCGTCAGGCTAAGCCGACCCCACCCCGCGTGCCGGGGTGCGCCGTACCCAGGCAGTTTGGGAGTCACCTGGCCAGACTCACGAATCGAACAGTTCACGGCTTCAGACAGCACGGGCCCTGCCCGTTCCGGGCCGGCACGATGGCTTAGGGTCGCAGCCGTGACCAGGACCACGCCGCCTCGCCCGTTGAACGCCGAGCAGCTCTTCCCGAAGCTGAGCGACTTCCGTGGCGTGACGACCCGTCTGCATCCCCGTCCGGGGCAGCCGGATCCTTCGGCCAGTTCGGTCGGCGGCCCTTTGCTGTGGCCGGCGGACGAGCCGTGGCCGGTGTGCACCGAGCCGCACAGACGCGGCCGCGGGTACCGGATCGCGGACATTCACCGTCGACGGCGACTGCTCACCGACGCCTGGGCACGGGACTCTCACCCGGGACCCACGGACGACGAGCGGGTCCTGCTCAAGGAACTGGGCCGCAGGCGTCGCATCGCGGACATCGCCGACACCGAGCCGGTCCCGTTGATCGGCCTGGTCCAGCTGTACCGGCGGGACGTGCCCGGCCTGGTGGCGGGTCCCGAGGGCTGCGACATGCTGCAAGTGCTCTGGTGCCCGTTCGAGGCACACGGTCCGAGCGGCACCGGCCTGGCCGTTCACGTGCGCTGGCGCCGGTCCGACCAGGTCTCCTTGCCGCTGGATGCTCCACCGCAGCCCCTGCTGGTGGGCTTCGAGGGCTCGGTGGCCGAGCCGTGCGTGCTGCACCCGGAGCAGGTCGTGACCTACCCGTTCGCCGGCTCCCTGCCCGCGAGGCTGTGCTCCCGGATCGACTCCTGGGAGGAGGCCCAGGAGCGAAAGGCCGAGCAGCACGATCTGGACGACGACGATCTGATCACCTACCAGCACGACCTGTCAGTCCCGCAGGGTTGCCGGGTGGGTGGCTTCGCGTCGTGGCACACGACCGACCCCGCCCCCATGAACTGTGGAGCCTGCGCGACGCCGATGGTCCTGCTGCTGACCATCGACAGCCGAGAGTGGGACGGAGCGAACGGCAGCTGGATGCCCGTCGAGGAACGGGCCGTCCCCGGGGATCTGCGTGACCGGTGCCCTACGAAACTGACGATCGGCCGCGATGGCCTGCTCAACGTCTTCGCTTGCCCCAACGAGCCCCGGCACCCACACCGATGGAGCATCCAATAGGGAGGACGTCTTCTCCCCCCGGTGCTGTCGCTTCCGGTGAACATCGAACAGAGCACCGTCCGGGTGACTCCCCAACGGTGAACAGCCGCTGTCCCAAACCCGTGAACGAAGCCACTCGCCTTCTGCTCAGAGGCCGTGCATCAGCGCCCCGAGGAAGAAGCCCAGTCCGATCACCATGAAGAGCCCGCCGAGTGCGGTGAAGAGCCACCACAGGCCGTTGCCCTCAGCCGGCAACGTCCAGCGCGAAGGCGCCGCCGGGTCGTAGCGGACCTCGACCCGGGTGCCGACGGCAAGGGTCCTGTTCTTGGGCCGGGCTATGTTCGTCCTGGTTTCCATGGCTCGGCCGTCGTCTGTGGCCCAGGTGATGACCGGGTAGTACACGGTGGTCCCGGAGCTACGGCTGCTGGTGGTCGTTGCGTCCGAGCCCGGTGCGATCTGGGTCGACTCAAGGCGGGTCACCACTCCCTGCGTCCTCTTCCCTTCTCGAACCAGCCTTTGAGCCTGTCGCACTTTGAGGTAGGCGACGACGCCGAGGACAGCTCCCGCCGGGTGAAGGGCAACGCGAAGAGCCAAGTCGGCGGGAAGTCGGTAATGTACCGTCGGCGCCTTCCGGCGGGTCCTGTGCCCCAGCTTCGCTGGCCGGACTACTCAGGCGGAGCGAACCGACCTTCGCTGATCGAGGCCCGGGAGAACTATCAGGCCTTCGGAGCGTGCGAGGAACGGTCCGTGGAGCACGTCCGCCCGCCCGAGGACGACGAGCCGACAGACCCGAGCTGGCGCCCCATCGACGTCGAAGTCCAGGTGCAGCTGCTGCGGGCGCTCCTGGCCGGGCCTTTCGGGCGGCGGGTAGCCGTCCACCCGCTGGCAGGCCAGCGGATGCGGCGTCCGGGCAGAGCGCGCTGCCGCCGTCCCGACACCCCACCGCACACGGCCTGGAGGCCACACAGGCCGAGCGCCGTTTCGACCTCCCCGAACTCGACCGCTTCCACCACGACACCGGCGCGCAGCTCACCGCCAGGGCCACCCACCTCGTCGGCGTGGAGCAAGCCCTCCAGCTGCTGAACGCCCAGCTGGGCATGCTCACCTCGGGCCGCGGCCCGAGTTCCTGGCGAGCGGGCACCTGGGCCGGAGCCGATGCGGGTCTTTGCCTGCCCTGCCGACCCACTCCCGGGCGTCGGCTGGGGTTCCGGTAGCGTCCGTTCCATGATCGCCCTCGATGCCCTTGTCCGCCTCTGCCCGCCGCCGGCCGTTCCGCCGCCCGCGGTGGACTGGGCACAGTCCGAGCGCGCCCTGGGTGCGGCTCTGCCCGCCGACTACAAGCAGCTCGTCGAGACGTACGGCGACGGCATCTTCGACGAGACGATCTGGCTGCTCGTCCCCGACTCCGCTTACAGCGACTGCGATCTGCACGCGCAGACTGCGGAACGGAACGAGATCCTGGCAGACCTGTGGGAGGTGGGCGAGGAGAAGCCCGCCGGCCTGCTGGAGGCGGGGGCGCGGCTCCTGCCATGGGCATTCGAGGAGGGCACGGGGGCGTTCCTGTACTGGCTGGCGCGGCCCGGCCAGCAGCCCGACGAGTGGACCGTGCTCTACAACGAGGGGCGCGGCCCACTGTGGGAGCACCACGACATGGGGTGCTTGGCCTTCCTGCTGGCGGTGCTCACAGAGACGGCGGAAACGGAGTACTTCGGCCACCTCTACGAAGTGCTGAAGCCAACGGAGCACCGCTTCTTGACGGCCGACCAGACCCTCGGAGCGTCCCGGCGCTGACGCCGTCGAGCTGGCCCCAGAAGGGAGCCTTTCGGGTTTACGACCCGCTCCCGGTCGGACAAGGCAGGGATCTTCTGCGGATTGAACAGCTCGCCCGCCTGCGCCGATACCGGACGACCCCACGACGTCGCCGATGCTCGGCGCCCATGACGCCGGCCCCCGTCATCGGTGATCACTGCGGTGCACCTTGCGGCGGGTTGTGACGGCGGGCCAGGCGATCCGGTCCGTCGTCTTGCCGCCCCGGGTATCGGCCTGGCCGTCGAGATGCCGACCGGTGGTGCAGCCCCTGCCAGCGTCGGCCTGGGAGTGCATCCCGGCAGCGGGAGCTCGCCTTGCGTACGGGGCCTATGGCCTGTTTGTCGGATTCAGTGAAGTGCTCGAAAACGGCGCGCTCCCCGCCGAGAGCCCCAGGTCAAGAAGCCTGCTCCCCGCACCGGCGGGGATGCCCCCCCCGCCCGGCTTCTGTCGTGAGCCGGGCGCGGCTGTTGTCGATCTCTGCGGCAAATGGACCCCTCCCGGGACCGCCTGCCCCAGTGCGCCGAGGAGCCGCTGGCGAACACGCCCAGCTCCGGCACGCACTCCCGTTTGCCGGTGCAGGCCGAGTCCTCGGTCCTTCCGCGCTCGACCTCACCCGGCGCTTCTCAAGCCGACGCTCTCGGTGAAAGTGCTTCAGGATGGTCTTGCGCTCGCCGAAAGTTCCCCAGACCTGCTCTCGTTCCCCACCGCGCGAGGTGGCACGGTCCATGGTTGAGTGCTTGCCGCCTTGCCGCCGAAGATTTTCAGGGGGCCGATGTCGAGCGAGCCCCGAGAGAATCGCGCCTGCCCCCGTCGTGGTGTTCCAGTTGGCGACACATGTCGCGCACGTGGTGGCGCAGCTCGTGCAGGGTGTGCACGGCGACCCAGCGCAGTGAGCTTCCTCGCGCTCGGGATAGGTGTATACCAGTGTGCGCTCCCAGTCGGAGGGAGACAGCCGGTCGAGTACATCGGTGAACAGCAGTGCCGCGTCCTGGAGTTGGCGCGCGACATCGGCAGGCTTTTGCTGGGCATATCCGTCGAGCTCGACCCGCTCGTCGCGCCCCATGGGCTCGGCAACCGGCGTATCTCGACGCCGTGCGGCCAGCACCCGCTCCCGCTGGACGAGCGGCACATCGCGCATGTGGCAGGCGTACTCGAGAGGTGACCACACCTGCGGCGCAGAGCGCCGCCGCAGCACCGACGGTTCGGCCCCCAGAAGGTCCGCGTATTCGCGCGCGTGGCCCTTGGCGAGCACCGAGACCCTGGGAGCCAGGGCGAGGTCGTACTCGAAACCGCATTCCGCGCAAGTCGTCACCCTTCGTGCCGCGCGGCGTGGTGCTCGCCTACAGCGGGGGACGCCCTTGCGGTCCACGTGCCGCATCACGGGCCGGTGGTGCCAGGCGATGCCGCGTCCGCCCCGGCCACGTCAACCGGCGCGGCGTCTTCGGCCTCCCAGCGCAGCAGGTCGCCCGGCTGGCATTCGAGCACTTCGCAGAGCGCGGCGAGCGTCGCGAAGCGCACCGCCTTGGCGCGGCCGTTCTTGAGTACCGCCAGGTTGGCGGGCGTGATCCCTACGCGGTCCGCGAGCTCGCCCACGGACATCTTCCGCCTGGCCAGCATCACGTCGATGTCGACGGCGATCGGCATCAGATCACCTCGTCCAACTCGGCCTGCATCCGTGCCGCTTCGACGTCGCGTGCGACGGCCTGGGCGAGCAGCATCCGCAGCACGAGCACGATGAGCGCGACCCCCAGGATGGCCAGGCCAACCCCGCCCATGATGACGGTGACGCCCGGGTCCTCCCGCTGGCCCGGCGCATTGAGGGCCGTGACCGCGAACCACAGCAGGGAAGCCGCCACGATCGCGCCGATGACGGCGTCCACGTACCGGAAGGCGGCGTGGGAGAACACGGTTCCGCGTCGCACCATCGTCACCAGCCGCCATACGCAGACCAGGGCGACCTGGGCCGACACCATGCCCAGGATCGTGATCACGCGCAGCGGGGTCAGCGGGAGCGGCCCGTCCTCCGGGTCTGTGGCCAACGCCCACACCATCGATGCCTGTACGAACACGGTGCCGGCGAGCGCCACTCCGAGCACGGCACGCAGCGCACCCACTGTCAGCTTTCCCACGGCCCCTCCTCACCTGATCACGAACGTGCTGACCAGCGACTCCACAGTCCAGGACATCAAGGCCACCGATCTCGTCCACGACACCCTCGCCGCGAAGGACCTGCT